>CAZOIX010000092.1:0-9424 GCA_964579685.1 uncultured Mycobacterium sp. | reverse complement strand
CTCGTCGGTGAGATCGTCGACGACCCCGACACCGCAGAGGCGCTCAAGCCGTACTACCGCTTCATGTGCAAGCGACCGACGTCCAGCCAGCACTACCTCGCCACCTTCAACCGTCCGAACGTGACACTCGTGGACGTATCGGCATCGAAGGGGGTGGAACGGTTGACCGAGAAGGGAATCGTCGCCAACGGTGTCGAATACGAGGTCGACTGCGTCATCTTCGCCAGCGGCTTCGAGATATCGACGGAGATCAGCCGCCGGTACGCGATCGACACGATCGTCGGTCGTGACGGGCTCTCACTCTTCGACTACTGGCAGGACGATTACAAGACCCTGCACGGCATGACGAGCCGAGGCTTCCCGAACCAGTTCTTCATGGGCTTCATCCAGGGTGGCGTATCGGCCAACACCACGGCGATGTTCGAGCAGCAGGCCAAACACATCGCCTACATCATCGCCGAGGCGCAGAACCGGGGTGCCGCGACGGTCGAGCCCACCCAGGAGGGTCAGGACGCCTGGGTGCAGGCGGTCCGTGAGCTCGCGATCGACAACTCGGCCTTCGAGCTCTCCTGCACACCAGGCTATTACAACAACGAGGGCAAGGGCGGAGCTGTCAAGAATGGTGCGTTCCTGGGTGACTTCTATTCGCCCGGCTTCTACGCCTTCGACGAGTTGATCGCCGAATGGCGCGACAAGGGTGACCTCGATGGTCTCGCGCTCGGGAACTAGCGATTTGTGTGCGCTTACGTGCGGTGAGCGCACACTTTTGCACACAAATCGGAGGTATCGATGGCTGACTTGAGATTCGACGGCCGCGTCGCGGCGGTGACCGGAGGTGGCAGGGGGCTGGGCAAGGCCTATGCCCTACTGCTCGCGTCGCGCGGCGCCAAAGTCGTGGTCAACGATGCCGGTGGCAGCCTCGCCGGTGACGGCACCGATGCCGGACCCGCCGACGAGGTCGTGCGCGAAATCGTCGCGACCGGAGGCGAAGCCGTCGCCAGCACCGACTCGGTGGCGACACCGGCCGGCGGCATGGCCATCATCGATACCGCACTCGATCGGTTCGGCGGCATCGACATCCTCATACACAACGCGGGAAACGTACGGCGCGCCCCGTTGCGCGACATGAGCTACGAGGACTTCGACGCCGTCGTCGATGTGCATCTACGCGGTGCATTTCACGTGGTACGGCCGGCATTTCCGGTGATGTGCGACGCGGGCTACGGTCGGATCGTGCTGACGTCGTCGATCGGCGGTCTCTACGGCAACCATGGGGTGGCGAACTACGCGGTGGCCAAGGCCGGTGTGCTCGGACTGTCCAACGTCGCCGCGATGGAAGGCGCCGCCCACGGGGTGAGGTGCAACGCGATCGTGCCTGCCGCGGTGACCCGGATGGCCGAGGGCATCGACACCTCGGCCTATCCACCGATGGACGCGGACCTGGTGGCACCCGCCGTCGGCTGGCTGGCGCACGAATCCTGTTCGATCACAGGCGAGATACTCATAGCACTCGCCGGCCGCGTTGCCACGGCAGTCATCGCCGAAACCCCGGGCGTGTATCGCCCGTCGTGGTCGATTGAAGAGGTGGGCGAACATATCGACGCGATCCGCGACGACACGCAGCCGTTGGTCTTCCCCGTGGTTCCCGATGGTCACGGCGACCACGTTCGTTTCAGCTTCGCGATGGCGACCCAGAATGCCTAGCGGTCCGCTGGCGGGCGTACGCGTCGTCGACCTCACCGCTGTGGTGATGGGGCCGTACTGCACCCAGATCATGGCGGACATGGGCGCCGACGTCGTCAAGGTCGAACCGCCCGAAGGCGACATCGTGCGCTACGTCGCAGAGGGGCCTGCGCCAGGTATGAACGGCGTCTTCATGAACGTCAATCGCGGTAAGCGCAGCGTTGTCCTCGATCTGACATCCGACGAGGGCGCCGCGGCGCTTCGCGCGCTCCTCGAAACGGCCGACGTCTTCATTCATTCCATGCGAGCGAAAGCGATCGCCAAGCTCGGATTCGACTACGACTCGGTCGTGGCTGTCAATCCGAAGATCATCTACACCAACTGCTACGGCTACAGCAGGCGTGGTCCGGATGCCGACCGCCCCGCCTACGACGACACCATCCAAGCCGAGTGCGGGCTGCCTGCCGTCCAGAAGGAACTCACGGGCGACGCCACTTACGTGGCAACGATCATGGCGGACAAGGTGACCGGGCTGACGGCGCTGTACGCCACCATGATGGCGCTATTCCATCGGGAGCGCACTGGTGAGGGACAGGAGGTCGAAGTCAGCATGTTCGAGACCATGGCATCGTTCATGTTGGTCGAACATGCCAACGGCGCCATGTTCGACCCTCCATTGGGTCCGGCAATCTACCCGCGCACCGTCGCTCCGAACCGACGTCCGTACCGGACGAGTGACGGTCATGTCGCCGCCTTGATCTACAACGACAAGCATTGGAATGCCTTCATCGCGTCGGTGCAGCCGGCGTGGAACTGCGATGAGTTTGCGACGCTGGCGCTGCGCGCCAAACAGATTGACAGGGTCTACGGCTTGCTGGCCCAGACCATGTTGGAGCGCACCACGGCCGAGTGGCTCAAGTTGTTTGCTGAACTAGAGATTCCGGCCACGCCGATCAACACCCTCGACTCTCTGTTCGACTCCCCGCAACTGAACGCCGCCGGCCTGTTCGAGACCGTTGAAACTCCCCAAGGTACGGTGCGCTTTCCCGGTGTGCCGACCTGGTTTTCGCGCACACCGGGCAGAGTGGCCGGACCCGCCCCGCTGCTGGGCGAAGACACCGACGATGTGCTCCACGAGGTGGGGCTCACCGACCTGGAAACGACCGGATCGGGATAGGCGATGGACTTCGAAATGGGACAGAAGGCAGACACGTTGCGCGCCGAGTTGCGCGAGTTGGTGAACAGCCATGTACCCGAACACTTCCTGGGTGCGTTCACCGACGATCCTGCCGATCTGGAGACCGCCCAGTCATTCTGCCGCCTGCTGGCCGAACGCAACCTGCTGTGCCTGTCGTGGCCCGAGGAGTTCGGTGGCGGCGCGGCTTCGGTATGGGAGCAGACGGTGGTTCGCGAGGAGATGTGGGCGCACCACGAACCCCGCGGAGCCCAGTACATGGGCGTGAACTGGGTCGGGCCCATCATCATGCGGCACGGCACCGAAGAGCAGCAGCGCCGGCACCTGCCGCCCATCGCCCGCGGCGAGGTGATCTGGTGTCAGGGGTTCTCCGAACCCGAGGCCGGTTCGGACCTTGCGTCATTGAGAACAACTGCACGACGCGATGGCGACGGTTGGCGGGTAAGCGGCCAGAAGATCTGGACCTCATACGCGACGATGGCCCAGTGGTGCTTCCTGTTGGCGCGGACATCGAAAGGTGAGAGGAAGCAGCAGGGGCTGACGATCTTCCTTGTGCCCATGGATGATCCGGCGATCCAGGTCCGGCCGATCCGCGCCATGTTGGGTCCGCATCACCTCAACGAGGTGTTCTTCGACGAGCTTCGGGTAACCGATGCCGACGTGCTGGGCACCGTCGATGCGGGCTGGTCGATCGTGCAGGACGTGATGTCGTTCGAGCGGGTCGGTATTGCTCGATACGCCCGGTGTGAGCGTCTGCTCGCCGCTGCGCCAACGGTTCTCGGCGCTCGGTGGGACGAAGTGCCCGCCGAGCTTCGCGGGCGGTGGGTGCGCATGCTGACGCACTGCCGACGTGCGCGCCTGTTGGCGTACCGGGTGGTCTCTCTGCAGAGCAGCGGGCGCATCCAACCCGGTGACGCCGCCGCGTACCGGATCGCGGTCACCAAATTGGACCAGGACAGCGCCGAGGTGTTGATGGACATCGCGGCGGAGGCGTCGCACGACGATCCGCGCGCGGCGTGGTTCCTCGGCGAGGTCGAGGACCACTGGCGCTACTCGCAGGCCTCCACCGTGTCATCCGGCAGTATCGAGATGCAACGCATCCTGCTGTCACGCACCATGTTGGCGGCCGCCAGGTGAGCGACATGATTCTCGACCTGTCCGACGACGCGAAAGAATATGGTCGCGAGGCTCTTCGGGCGTTCGAATCGGCCGGTGGCGACCAACTGGTGCAGGAGGCCGAGGCGAAACCCGATACCAGGGAGGCGCTGGCCGCACCCGTGCTCGCCGGGCTCGGTGCGTGGGAACTCGATCCCCGTAACGACGCGGACGGTCTGGAGGCCGCGGCGGCGTTGTGCCGCAGCGCCGGTTACTGGGCGCTGCCCTACCCGGTGGCCGAACGGCTGGCGGCTCCCGGCGATCTCGATGTCGACGGCCTGATCGTGGTGGCGGGCAGCCGTCCGGCGGGCGCAATGGCCGGACTCGAGTCCCGCTGGGCCGCCGTGACGCTGGAGGGTGTGCGCTCGAAGGTCACGGGTCATGGTGCCGCAGGGCCCGCGTTCGTCGCGGAACTCGAACTCACCGCGATCGATGACGCCGGGGCGGCCGACGTGGCTCTGGGACTCGTCCTGCCCTGTTGGACGTTGCTCGGCATGCTCGACCGCGCGATCGAACTGACCATCTCGCATATCAGTCTGCGCAAGCAGTTCGGGCAGACGCTGTCGTCGTTCCAAGGTGTGCAGTTCCAATTGACCGATGCCGAGGTCGAGCGCAGCGGGATCGATATCCTGGCCAAGTACGCGCTGTGGAGCGTCGGGACCGGCAACTCCGAGGCGCTCAATGACGCTCTGGCACTGAGGATGTCGGCCATCGAGGCGGCGGAGGTCGTCTTCCGCGTCTGCCACCAGCTGCACGGAGCCGTCGGGTTCTGCGACGAGACCACGCTGTCGTGGCTGTCGCGATACAGCCAGCCACTGCGTCGCCTGCCGCTCGGCCTGTCGGGTACCCGCGATGCACTGACCCGCCGCGTGGGCGGTACCGGTCTGACGGGTCTGTTCGCGTGAAAGTGACGATCATCGGCACCGGGTTCGGTAAGCACGCCGCAGCCCCGGCCTATCAGAACCTGGGTTTCGACGTCGAGATCGTCAGTCCCCGTGACGACTCCGCGGTGCAGAAGGCGATCGCGTCCGATGTCGACCTGGTGTCTGTGCATTCGCCGCCGTTCATGCACCTCGACCACGTGATGTCCGCGATCGACCATGGCCGCGCGGTGCTGTGCGACAAGCCGTTCGGCCGCAATGCCCGCGAGGCGGCGGCGATGCGCGATCGTGCCAGCGATGCCGGTGTTCTCGACTTTCTGAATTTCGAGTTCCGGTTCAACGACTCCTGGTCGCGGCTCAAGGAGCTGGCCGACGCGCAGACGATCGGCGCGCCGATACATTTGAACTGGACGTTCTTCGGCAGCGGACTGCGCGGCCGCAAATACGGCTGGATCAACGACCGCGAGCGCGGCGGCGGCTGGATCGGGGCGTACGGCTCGCACCTGATCGACTTCACGCGCTTTCTGTTCGGCAGCGAGGTAGCCGACTGCGGCGGCGTCACCCGCATCGACGGGTCACCTCCCGAGGCGACAGCCGAGGATGCGTACTCGGCATGGTTCACGATGGAAAACGGCTGCACCGCAGTACATGACACCGCATTCGCCGCGGCCCTACCAGCCGCGCCACGGGCGACGCTGATGGGCAGCGAAGGCTCGATCGAGCTGATCGGCGACACTCGGCTCGTCGTGCGGCGTGCGGGCGCAGAGTCCGAGACCATTGAGTTCCCGCCAGCGCCGCCCAAAGCGCCGCCGCCGGCGCTGTCGACCTTCCTTGGCAAGGTGGCAGAGGCGTTGCGGACCGGCACCCGGATCACTCCCTCGTTCGACGACGGCTTGGCCGTTGCGCGCGCGATGGACCGGCTGCGAGCGGCGTCATGACGAACCTGGACAGCTTCCGCGACACCGTGCGCGCATGGTGCGTCGAGAACATCCCGCGCGATTGGCGCCAGGCTCAGACCGGCGCCAGCGAGCAGGATTTCGTGGCGTTCCAGAAGGAGTGGTTCGCGACGCTGCACGCCGCCCGTTACGCCGTCCCGCATTGGCCGCGCGAATGGGGCGGTGGCATGTCGGTCGCCGAACAGGTCGTGCTCTATCAGGAGTTGGCCGCCCATGATGCGCCCCGGTTGGTGCTCGCGTTCGTCGGCATCCACCACGCCGCGTCGACGCTGTTGGTGGCCGGCACCGAAGAACAACGAGCCCGCCATCTGCCCGCGATCCTCGACGGCGAGATCTGGGTGCAGGGCTTCTCCGAACCGGAAGCCGGATCCGATCTGGCGAGCCTGCGCACCTCGGCGCGACGCGAGGGCCACAACTACATCGTCAACGGCCAGAAGTTGTGGGCCAGCGGCGGGATGTACGCCGACTGGTGCCTGCTGTTGGCCCGCACCGATCCCGACGCCCCGAAGCGCAAGGGCATTTCGTATTTCCTGCTGGATATGACGACGCCGGGAGTCGACGTGCGGCCGATCCGCAATGCGATCGGGGATTCGCACTTCTGCGAGGTGTTCCTCAACGATGTCGCGATTCCCGCCGCGAACCTCGTCGGTGCCGAGAACGCGGGGTGGCAGGTGGCGCAGGCGACGCTGGGCGCCGAACGCGGTATGACGATGCTGGAGCTGGCCGAGCGTCTCGGCAACGCGGGCTTTACCTGGCTACTGCGGAGCAGCCCGGTCGATGATCCGATCGTGGCCGACCGGCTGGCGCAATTCGAGACCGAGATCACCGGTTTGCGCGGATTGTGCCGAAAAGTGGTCGAAGACCACGAAACCGGAGCGGTGGGTGCGGCCGACGCCTCCATCGTCAAGCTGTACTACAGCGAGCTGCTGCAGCGGATGACGGACTTCGGCGCAGAGATCGGGGGACTGGCCGCCCACACCGAGTTGGCGAAGCCGATGTCGAGTGGCTGGGAGTCGGGCGCCTGGATGCTCGACTTCATCGGGTCCTGGGAGTGGACGATCCCCGGTGGGGCGAGCGAAATCCAGCGCACCATCATCGGCGAGCGTGGGCTGGGTCTGCCACGGGAACCGAGCGCCGTGTGATGTCCGACTATTCCGAGTTTCACGACGAGCTACGGTCCGTCGCGGGTGACCTGCTGGCCAAGGACCGTGCCGTGGACTGGCCGGTGCTGGTCGACGCGGGGTGGGTCGGACTGGAGGTGGATGAACAGTTCGGCGGCGCCGGTGCGACGTTCGCCGAAACCGCGGTGGTCTGCGAGGAGATCGGTCGCGCCGCGAGTGCCAACAGCTATCTGGGTGGCGCGGTGCTGACCGTCGGGACGCTGAATGCACTGCAGGCGAATGAGACTCGGGATCGCCTGCTGACCGAGGTGGCGTCGGGCGCCGCCCGAGTCGCCGTCGCACTGGAATCGGACTTCGTGCCTGACGCCGACGGGGCTGACCGAATCCTCGTCGTCACCGACGGGGGCGTCGCCGAGGTGACCACGCCGACCGTCACAGCCCAGCCCGTGCTGGATGAGACGCGCAGGCTGGCAGCGGTCAGCGGAGCCAACACAGACGAGCTCCTGTTGTTCGACGGCGACCCCACGGCCGCCGTGCGCCGGCTGCGCAATCGTGCCGCGGTCGCGGTCGCCTGCGACAGTCTGGGGGTATCACAGGCGATGCTGGACGCGACGGTGAGCTACGTGAAGGTCCGCGAGCAGTTCGGCAGACCCATCGGCTCGTTTCAGGCCGTCAAGCACGCGTGTGCCGACATGCTCGTCGACATCTCGGTCTCCCGCCAACTCGTCGACGCCGCTATACAGGCGATCGTCGAGAACCATCCGGATGCCGATGTATCGGCCGCGATGGCCAAGTCCCACGCATGCGCAAGAGCCGTAGACATCGCGGGCAAGGCCATGCAACTGCACGGCGGCATCGGCTACACGTGGGAGAGCGGCATTCACGTGTACCTCAAACGCGCGGCTCTGAATCGGTCGTTGTTCGGCTCGCCCGCAGCGCACCGCAAATATCTAGTTCAACGCTACCTATAAGGGAATCAAGGAGTTTCACATGGGAGTACCCGTCTACAAACGCATTCTCGACCTGTTCGAGGCCGAGGGTGTCAACACGTTGTTCGGCATACCCGACCCCAACTTCGTGCACATGTTCGCCGAGGCCGAGGCCCGCGGGTGGTCGGTGGTGGCACCTCACCACGAGCTGAGCGCGGGGTTCATGGCGGAGGCCGCCTCGCGGATGACCGGAAAACCCGGGCTGTGCATCGGCACGCTGGGGCCGGGTATGGCCAACATCGCAGGAGCCATCCAGTGCGCACTGGTGGAGAACTCGCCGGTGATCTTCCTGGGCGGTCAGCGGGCGCGCATCACCGAGCGACGGGTCCGTCGCGGTCGTATCCAATTCGTCCAGCAGGAACCGCTTTTCGAGGCCTCGGTCAAGTTCAGCTCTTCGATCGAGTACGCCGACCAGACCGACGAGATCATCCGTGAAGCCATCCGTCGGTCGATGTCCGGAACGCCGGGGCCGTCCTACGTCGAATATCCGTCGCATGTCATTCTCGAAGAGCTTGATGTCGCAGACCCGCTGCCGCCCAACCGATATCGCCTCGTCAACCAGGGCGCAGGCGCGCCCGAGATCGCCGAGGCCGCCAGGCTGATCCGCGAAGCAAAGAGCCCGATCCTGCTCGTCGGCCACGGCGTGCACACCTCGCGCACCCAGCAGGAGGTCAAGGAGCTGGCCGACCTGATGGCCTGCCCGGTCATCCAGACCTCCGGAGGCACGTCATACATCCCGGGGCTGCAGGATCGGACATTCCCGTACCTGTTCTCCCCGGCCGCCAACGAGGCCGTCGAGGAATCCGACCTGTGCGTCGCGCTGGGAACCGAACTCGGCGAGCCCATGCACTACGGCAGGACCCAGCACTGGGCAGGCAACGACGCCAACCGCAAATGGGTGTACGTGGAACAGGACCCTGCCGCCATCGGTGTCAATCGGCAGTTCGATGTGCCGCTGGTCGGCGATCTGCGCGGTGTCGTACCCCAACTCGTCGAGGCGCTGAAGGGCACCCCGCGCGATCCGTCACCCAACCTCGAGAAACTGGTGAAGGCCGACTCCGAAGAATTGGCGGAACTCGCCGCATCCGCGCCATCGGGACGATCACCGATTCATCCGGCGCGCTACGTCGTCGAGGCCACCAGGGCGTTCAAGGAACTTGACGACGGCATCATGGTGCGCGACGGCGGCGCCACCGTGATCTTCCAGTGGACCTACTCGCAGTCCAAGCCGCGCGACGTGATCTGGAACCAGAACTTCGGTCATTTGGGCACGGGACTGCCCTATGCGGTTGGCGCGTCGGTGGCAGAAGGTCGGAAGCGTCCGGTGATGCTTCTGACAAGCGACTCGGCGTTTCTGTTCCACATCGCGGAACTGGAGACCGCTGCGCGGGAAGGGCTGCCGCTGGTCTGTGTCGTGGGCGTCGACCACCAGTGGGGTCTGGAG
>CAZOIX010000091.1:0-9456 GCA_964579685.1 uncultured Mycobacterium sp. | reverse complement strand
GACGCACTGCGCCGCGGGGTGGTGGCCCTGGTGCCGTGGCTGGCCGACCATGTCGCCGCGTTGACCTCATTCGACGAGGTCAAGCTGCTCGACGTGCAGCTCAACAGGCTGCGGCGCTGGTACCGCGATGGTCTGCTGCTGATCGGCGACGCCGCCCATGCCATGTCGCCGGTCGGGGGTGTCGGGATCAACCTGGCGGTCGCCGACGCGGTCGCGGCGGCGCGGACGCTGGCGCCCGCTCTGCGGGCCGGCGACGTCTCCACCAGGCAACTCGCCCGCATCCAGGCCCGCCGCTGGCTGCCCGCGGCCCTGATCCAGGCGGTTCAGCGGGTGATACACCGCCGCGTCATCGCGGTCGCTGTGAGCGCAACCCGGCCGGCCGAGCCGCCGCTACTGGTACGTATCGCGGCGCGAGTTCGTCCGCTGCGCGCCGCGGCTGCATACGGGATTGCGATCGGTCCGCTGCCCGAACACGTGCCGGAGTTTGCCCGGCGTTGATCGCGCAGGCACGGGACACGCACCGGATAAGTGGACGCCGGGCAGGTCGGCGGTCGATGATGGCGGGATGGTTCTGCAAGACAACGAGGCCTCCAGCGGGTCATCCAAGATCGATTACGACGCCCCATTGACGGTGACGGCCCCCGTGCCGTACACCTCCGGCGGGTCCTTGCGGAACCCCTTCCCGCCGATCGCCGACTACGCGTTCCTGTCGGACTGCGAAACCACCTGCCTGATCTCGTCCGCGGGGTCGGTGGAGTGGCTGTGTGTCCCGCGCCCCGATTCGCCCAGCGTGTTCGGCGCGATCCTGGACCGCGGAGCAGGACATTTCCGCCTCGCGCCCTACGGCGTGACCGTGCCGGCCGCCCGCCGCTATCTGCCGGGCAGTCTGATCCTGGAAACCACCTGGCAGACCCACACCGGCTGGATCATCGTGCGTGACGCACTGGTCATGGGCCCCTGGCATGACCTCGAGACCCGTTCGCGCACGCACCGGCGGACCCCGATGGACTGGGACGCCGAGCACATCCTGTTGCGCACCGTGCGATGTGTGAGCGGCACCGTCGAGTTGGTGATGAACTGTGAACCGGCGTTCGACTACCACCGCATCCCCGCCACGTGGGAGTACTCCGCGCAGGCGTACGGCGAGGCGATCTCACGCGCGAATCGCGATCCCGACGCGCATCCGACGCTGCGGCTGACCACCAATCTGCGCCTCGGACTGGAGGGCCACGAGGCGCGGGCGCGCACCCGGATGAAGGAAGGCGACAACGCCTACGTGGCGCTGTCCTGGTCCAAGCATCCGGCCCCGCAGACCTACGACGAAGCCGCGGACAAGATGTGGCAGACCAGCGAGTGCTGGCGGCAGTGGATCAACATCGGCGACTTCCCCGATCATCCATGGCGGGCGTATCTGCAACGCAGCGCGTTGACGCTGAAGGGCCTGACGTATTCGCCGACCGGCGCGATCCTGGCTGCGCCGACCACGTCGTTGCCGGAAACGCCTCAGGGCGAACGGAACTGGGACTACCGCTACGCCTGGGTGCGCGATACGACATTCGCGCTGTGGGGTCTGTACACCCTGGGCCTGGACCGCGAGGCCGACGACTTCTTCGCCTTCATCGCCGATGTCTCCGGCGCCAACAACGGTGAGCGCCATCCCCTTCAGGTGATGTACGCCGTCGGGGGTGAACGCACTCTCGTCGAAGAGGAGCTGCACCATCTGTCCGGCTACGACGGTGCGCGGCCGGTACGCATCGGCAACGGGGCATACAACCAGATGCAGCACGACATCTGGGGCACCATGCTCGATTCGGTGTATCTGCACGCCAAGTCGCGCGAACAGATCTCCGACACGTTGTGGCCTGTGCTCAAACAGCAGGTCGAGGAAGCCATCAAACACTGGAAGGAACCCGACCGCGGGATTTGGGAGGTGCGCGGTGAGCCGCAGCACTTCACCTCCAGCAAGATCATGTGCTGGGTCGCGCTGGACCGCGGCTCCAAACTGGCCGAGTTGCAGGGCGAGAAGTCCTATGCCCAGCAGTGGCGGGCCATCGCCGAGGAGATCAAGGCCGACATCCTCAAGAACGGCGTCGACTCGCGCGGCGTGTTCACCCAGCGCTACGGCGACGATGCGCTCGACGCGTCGTTGCTGCTGGCCGTGCTGACCCGCTTCCTTCCGTCCGACGATCCACGGGTGCGCGCGACCGTGCTGGCGATCGCCGACGAACTGACCGAGGACGGGCTGGTGCTGCGGTACCGCGTCGAGGAGACCGACGATGGGCTCTCGGGCGAGGAAGGCACCTTCACGATCTGCTCGTTCTGGCTGGTGTCCGCCCTGGTCGAGATCGGTGAGATCCACCGCGCCAAGCACCTGTGCGAACGGCTGCTGTCGTTCGCGAGCCCGCTGCATCTGTATGCCGAGGAGATCGAGCCGAGGACCGGAAGGCATCTGGGTAACTTCCCGCAGGCATTCACCCACCTGGCGTTGATCAATGCCGTCGTGCACGTGATCCGCGCCGAGGAGGAGGCCGACAGCTCAGGGGTGTTCGTGCCGGCCAACGCGCCGTCGTAAGCCAACAATGTTGGCAGACAACAAGAGCCGTTTCTCTCTCAACGGCTATTTCTTGGCGGCGTTGGCCACCATGTCGTTCACGATGGTCGCGGCCTCGTCGCCTGGGGAGTAGCTGCACGCCCACACCTCGACCGTGATGTTCGAGACCGGTGCGAGGGCGTGCTGACATCCCCACCCGGCAGCGTCGGATTGCGTCGTGATCTGGGTGACGATCGTGTCGTCCGCGGTGACCTCACCGAGCTCCCAGTCGTAGGTGGAGCCTCCGTCGTCCACGTAAATCGTGTAGTTGGAGCACGACTCCCACGTCTGCCTTGACTTCTCGAAGAAGTTCAGCGCCTTGTCGGCCGACGGGTACAACACGACGGTCTGCTCGACCCAGTGCTCGTTGTCGTCGCTTTCTTCGCGTGAGATCTGGTCGAGCACCGATGTCCAGCCACTGCCCGCGTACACGGGCTCTTCGGCGCCGTAGATCGCCCCGAGGCACTCGACTTCCGAGACATCGTCGGAATGGTCGGACATCTTCTCGAATTCGCTGGTGACCTCCATGGACGACGACCCCATGATCGCGTTGATCTCACCGATCGAGAGCAGCACGTCCTCGAGTTTCGACTCATCCAGCGGCGCCACATCGGCTGGTCCCGCATTCTGTGCTCGCGTGGCGGTGCCCGAAACGGTGCTGACACAGCCGGTGAGCACGGCGGATGCGGCAATCACCGCAAACATCGCACATGTTCGGGTCGCCGTTCCGATATAGGTCACCGCGCTATTGTGACCGAATCTCGGCACCTACGTGTACCACCCGCCGATTCCGGCCCGTAATGCCGCTACGACGCGCCGATCTTCTCCAGCATCAGGCTCGCCACCGTCGACGCGCCCTGGGGGCCGCCGAGATCCTGGTTGTCGGGGACGTCGGTAACCTCCACGTCCACAACACAATCCGCGGCGACACCGAGCGCACGCTGGGTCATCGAACCGGCGTCGTGCATCACCATCGCCGACACCATCCGGTTGTCGACGGTCACGTCGGTGATCCTGCTGGTTGCTTGCGCACCCGGTCCCGGTTGGTGCAGCACCAGCGTCTGCCCGTTGCAGCGGTGCCACTTGTCGGCCGAGGCGGCGAAGAACGCCTGCGCGTCGGCCTCGGACGAGAACTGCACCACGCCGAAGAATCCCGTGACCGGTGGCGCATCGAACGATCCGCCTGCCCACGACTGACTCGCCACCGATTGCACGGGGCCTGCCTCGTAGACCACCCTCTGCAGCCGGTATGTCGGGCTGACGCAGTCAGCAGGTGACGCGTCCGTCTTGCCGACACTGCCCAGCAGCACGTCGGGGCCGCCGGTGACGAATTGGCCCATCATCCCGGTGGCGCCCAGGATGGCGGTCAACTCCTGCTGGGTCGGCAGAATCTTGTCCAGGGCCCGCGCCGGGGAGGGCTGGACGGCCTCGGCGATGCGCACCGTGGGCCGCGCGTCCTCGACCGGGGCGCCGCATGCCGCGAGCAGGACGCACGCGCTCACCGCAGCCACTGTGCGAGCCGTTGAGCGCATCATCTTCTCCGCCGAACCTACTTCTTCGTCTTGTCTGCCGGGGCATCGGTGGACAGCGCCGCGACGAAGGCCTCCTGAGGCACCTCGACCCGACCTATGGTCTTCATTCGCTTCTTGCCCTCTTTTTGTTTCTCGAGCAGCTTGCGTTTACGCGTGATGTCACCGCCGTAGCATTTCGATAGCACGTCTTTGCGTATCGCGCGGATGTTTTCGCGAGCAATGATCTTCGACCCGATCGCCGCCTGCACCGGAACTTCGAACTGCTGACGCGGAATCAGTTCCTTGAGTTTGGTGGTCATCTTGTTGCCGTACGCGTACGCGGAATCCTTGTGCACGATCGCGCTGAACGCGTCGACGGCCTCCCCCTGCAGCAGAATGTCGACCTTGACCAGAGCCGATTCCTGTTCGCCCGCCTCCTCGTAGTCCAGGCTGGCGTAACCGCGGGTCCGTGACTTCAGCGCGTCGAAGAAGTCAAAGATGATCTCTCCCAACGGCATTGTGTAGCGCAGCTCGACTCGCTCCGGTGAGAGGTAGTCCATGCCGCCGAGTTCGCCGCGCCGCGCCTGGCACAGCTCCATGATCGTTCCGATGAACTCGCTCGGCGCGATGATCGTCGTCTTGACGATGGGCTCGTAGACGGTGCGGACTTTGCCTTCCGGCCAGTCGGACGGGTTGGTCACGACGATTTCGGTACCGTCTTCCTGCACCACGCGGTACACCACGTTGGGGGACGTCGATATCAAATCGAGATCGAACTCGCGCTCGAGGCGCTCCCGGGTGATCTCCATGTGCAACAGGCCGAGGAAGCCGCTGCGGAACCCGAAACCGAGCGCCACGGAGGTTTCCGGCTCGTAGGTCAGGGCGGCGTCGTTGAGCTGCAGCTTGTCCAGTGCATCCCGCAGATCCGGGTAGTCGGACCCGTCCACCGGATAGAGCCCGGAGTACACCATCGGGCGCGGCTCGCGGTATCCGGTCAGCGGCTCGGCCGCCCCGTGCCGCGCGGTCGTCACGGTGTCGCCGACCTTGGACTGGCGCACATCCTTGACGCCGGTGATCAGGTAGCCGACCTCCCCCACACCGAGGCCGTCGGCGGCCTTGGGTTCCGTCGAGACGATGCCGACCTCCAGCAGTTCGTGGATGGCTCCGGTGGACATCATCTTGATGCGTTCGCGAGGGACGATCTTGCCGTCCACCACGCGCACGTACGTCACCACACCGCGATAGGTGTCGTACACCGAGTCGAAGATCATCGCCCTGGCCGGGGCATCGGCGTCCCCGGTCGGCGGAGGCACCTCGCGCACGACGTGATCGAGCAGATCGGCGACCCCTTCGCCCGTCTTGCCCGACACCCGCAGCACGTCGGACGCCTCACAACCGATGATGTGGGCGATCTCGGCGGCGTAGCGGTCCGGATCGGCGGCGGGCAGGTCGATCTTGTTGAGCACCGGAATGATGTGCAGATCGCGGTCCAGCGCCAGATAGAGATTGGCCAGGGTCTGCGCCTCGATGCCCTGGGCGGCGTCCACCAGCAGCACCGCGCCCTCACACGCCTCCAACGCCCGCGACACCTCATAGGTGAAGTCGACGTGGCCGGGGGTGTCGATCAGGTGCAGGACGTAATTCTGTTCGACCCCCTGCTCGGTCATTTTCCAGGGCAGCCGCACGTTCTGCGCCTTGATGGTGATGCCGCGCTCCCGTTCGATGTCCATCCGGTCCAGGTACTGGGCCCGCATGTCACGGTCGGCGACCACCCCGGTGAGTTGCAGCATCCGGTCGGCCAGCGTCGACTTGCCGTGATCGATGTGGGCGATGATGCAGAAGTTCCGAATCTGCGCCGGCGCAGTGAACGTCTTGTCGGCGAAACTGCTGATGGGAATCTCCTGGTGAGCAACGTGGTGGGCGCTACCAGGGTATCGAGCCAGGCCCCGGTCGACACAATCGTGGGGACGCGGCTTCGCTTAAGCTCGTCGATATGGCTCCCCCGTGGAAGGGACTGCAGACGTTCCAGCGGTTCGCGGAGAACCTGGTGTTCAACGAGGCGCCGAAGTTCATCCGCCAGCAACTGCAATCCGAAACCGTGACGCGCGGCATCCAGCAGGGCATCAAACTCGGCATCGACGCCCTCGTGGGCACCCCGGCCGAGGAGGCCCGCGCGATCACCGCAGGCCGACCGGTGAGCCAGAACTTCGTCCCGACCGCGCACCGGGCCCGCAAGGTGTCCTACGCCCCCGACCTCGACGGGCAGGCCGACCCGGGCGAGATCGTATGGACGTGGGTCGTCTTCGAGGACGATCCGTCGAAGGGCAAGGACCGCCCGGTGCTGGTGGTGGGGCGCGACCGGACTACGCTGCTCGGTCTGATGCTGTCCAGCCAGGACCATCACCGCGACGATCCCAATTGGGTCGGCATCGGCAGCGGGAGCTGGGACTACGAGAGCAGGGCCAGCTGGGTGCGGCTGGATCGCGTGCTCGATGTGCCCGAAGAGGGCATCCGTCGCGAAGGCGCGATCCTGGCGAGGGAGACGTTCGAGGTGGTCGCCACGCGGCTGCGCACCGAATACTCCTGGAGCTGACTCAACGCCGCAGGTAGACGACGCACGCCGAGCGCGGGCACTCGAACAACCGGACGAACCTCGCCGGGTCGCGACGCACGGCCTCGCCCGCGGCGGTGTCCTGCCCGACGATGAGGAGCCGCACGGTGTCGTCGTGCACGAGACGGTCGGCGGCCTGGGCCGACAGGTCGTCGGGGATGCGTGCCGCGCTTCGGGACAGATCGGGCGGCCAGGCGAGGTAGGGCAGTTCCAGCGAGCGGTCGAACAGGGTGATCTCGCCGGGCCCCACCCGCGCGACCGCGTCGAGGAACGGCGTCGGCACGCCGTCGGCCCCGACGGCGCGGCGTCGCTGCGCATCCGTCATACCGAGGTAGGTGCGCAGCGCGGGCCCGTCTCCGGTCAGCCCGGGGTAGGCGACATAGATGTTCTGCGCGGCCACCAGCGCGACGCCGATGAAGACCGCGGCACGCGCCGGCACCCCGATGCGCCGGTGGTCGATCGCGGGGGCCGCGAACGCCAGCACCAGCCCCGCGAACGCCAACACGTAACGCGCCACCGCGGGATCAGGCGTTGCGAGCGTCGAGACGAAGACGAGGGCGACGACCACCGAGCGGGTTCGGGCCGCGCGGAACACCGCGATCGGCAGGGCGAGAAGAAACAACACCCCGAGGCCACCGATGCGCATGTCGAATGCCGGCACGGCAGGCCAGATCGTCGTCCACGATGCGGCGACCCGTTCGATGACGTTGCCACTCGTGCGTGGTGCGGCCGCACCCGAGGAAAGGACCTCCCCCATCGTGAACCGCCCCGGCAGGTGAATCGGACCGACGTCGACGCGGACCGGCCACACCGGATTGCCTTGTCGCACAATGTTGGTCACATATGTTTCGCCGCCAAGCACCAGCACGAGCACCCCCGCGATACCGAGTGTGCGCCTAGCACCGGCCCGCCACCCCACCACAGCGAGTGCGGCGAACATGACGAGCGCAGCAACCGGTGCAGTGGGTTTCGTGCCCAGGAACAGCCCGAGTGCGGTCGCCGCGAGAAGGATTCGGGTGCGGTCGACCGGTCCGAGCACGAAGGCGATCGCGGTCAGCAGCAGCGCCGCCGACGCGACGTCGACGTAGTTCGTCGGCAACTGCAGGAACACCGCGGGCAGCGTCAGCCACGCCGCCCCTGCCACGACCGCGGTACTCGCCCCGGCCCCTTGCCCGCGCGCGATCACGGCGAGCGCCAGCCCGCCGAGCAGCCCGAACGGCAGGTGAGCGAGTTCGACCAGCCGGTCGTCGGGAAGCAGCGCACGCCATGCGACGAAGAACTGTTCGACGACATGCGGATACGTGGACAGGTACGGGACATCGACGGGAACGTCGGTCGAGGTTCCGTGCTGCAGCGCGAAGTTCACGTACGGCAGGTGGTACCCCAGGGCATCCCACTGCCAGACCGGCAGTAGGTATGCCGCCGTGGTCGCGAGCGCCAGCCCAGCCGCGGCGACCAGCAGCACCGGCACGGTGTCGACCGTCGCAGGCAGCCGTACCCGCCCCCACGACAGTCCCCGGATGTACACCGCCGCAACAACGGTGGCGCAGAGCACGACCGCGGCGCCCAACAATACGGGTGCCCTCAATGCCCCGGCCGCGCCCAGTATCCGTACGCCGATGACCACGGTGCACACGGTCACCAGCGCGCCGCCGAGCAACCGTTGTCCGGCGGCCACCCCCGTGCGCGGGAACAGCAAGGCGCCGAACCCGATCGCCATGACGCAGACCAACGCCACCGCGATCGGCGTCAGAGCCCACGCCGTCATCGCCCAACCCCTCTGCCGCCGACCTGCACGCATACACTCTCATGTGTTGACTGAACAGCTCGCCGCCGCGCTGCGTCGCTATTCATCGAGGCTCACACCACCTCCGACGCCAGCCATCAGCGTGGTCATCCACCTTGTGGTGCTCGCGGGTTGGGTCGCGCTGTTCCTCAACGCCTTCGGCCGGGGCGGCCTGTTCGCGTGGTCGGTGGGGTTGGCCTATCTCGGCTACGACGCGGTTCTGGTCGCCTTCACGGCCTGGCAGATCCGCGGTCTCACCGCTGCGGTCGATCCACCGCGCGGGGCGCCCACGAACCTGCGTCTTGCGGTGCTGGTCGCCGTGCACAACGAAGCGGCGGTGCTGCCCGCGACGGTCACGGCATTGCTCGGTCAAGATGACCCGCCCGACGAGATCGTGATCGCCGACGACGGCTCGACGGATGCCACCGCCGAGGTGCTCGACGTTCATTTCGGGCTGCCGGCACCGGATGTCGGCGCCAGGGCGACGGCCGTGCACGGTCCGACATCGATCACCTTGCTCCGGCTGCCCCACGGCGGGAAGGCCCGGGCTCTCAATGCGGCGATCACCGCCACAGCTGCCGACATCGTGCTCACCGTCGACGGCGATACGCTCGTCGATGCACCGGCCATCGGCGTTGTGCGTCAAGCATTTTCGCGTGACCCGGAGTTGGTGGGCGTGACCGGCATCATCACGCCGGTGTGCCGGCCCACGCTCATCGGGCGAGTCTGGCAGTTCTTCCAGACCTATGAGTACATCCGCAACTTTCTCGGTCGCCATGCGTGGATGCGCGTCGACTGTCTGCAACTGATCTCGGGTGCATTCGCGGGCTTTCGGCGAGTTCCCGTCGTGGACGTCGGCGGTTTCGACGAGGTCTGCATGGTCGAGGACTACGAGCTGGTCCACCGGTTGCGCCGGTACGCGGGCGAACGCGGGCTGGGTTGGCGATTCGAGGTATTG
>CAZOIX010000090.1:0-9457 GCA_964579685.1 uncultured Mycobacterium sp. | reverse complement strand
CCTGAGTTGGCTCACGTTCCTGAGTTGATGATGCGCGTACGAGCTTGACCTGCTGTTTCGTGTTCGGTTCGGCGCAGATTTGTGCACTAAATCGGGGCCGTAGGCTGCCGTGGTGGCCTACGTGCGCACCGTGAAGACCGCCTCAGGCGCAACCGCGGTGCAGATCGTGTGGTCCAACCGGCGAGGCTCGCGCTCGATCGAGCACCTGGGCTCAGCCCATGATGACGCCGAACTGGCTGCACTCAAGGCTGCCGCTGCCGAGCGGTTGGCGGCCAATCAGGCGGTGCTCGATCTCGACGTGACCGCACCGGCCGGATCGGAGCCGTTGCCGATCACCTCAAACCGGATGACCCATTTGTGGGATGGCTTGTGCGCCGCGTACCGGATCCTGGGGTTCGAATCAGCCACGAACGGCGACAACGTCTTTCGCGATCTGGTGCTGGCCCGGATCATCGAGCCCAGCAGCAAGATCGACGCCGCCCGCGTCCTGTCCGAAGTCGGTGTCGAACCCGTCTCCTACGCCACGGTGAAGCGGCGCTTGCCCACCTACGCGACACCGCAGTGGCGCCAATCCCTGGCTGCAGCCAGCGCCCGGCGTGCGGGGCTGGGACCAGCGTCGCTGGTGCTCTTCGACGTCTCCACCCTCTACTTCGAAACCGACACCGGCGACGGGTTCCGTGAACCGGGGTTCTCCAAGGAACGCCGGCTGGAACCGCAGATCACGCTGGGGTTGTTGACCGACGCCGCCGGATTCCCGCTGACCGTGCAGGCCTTCGAGGGCAACAAGGCCGAGACCGCCACCATGCTGCCGGTCATCAACGCCTTCAAGACCGCCCACCACCTCAGCGATGTCACCGTGGTCGCCGACGCGGGCATGATCTCCGAGGCCAACCAGATCGCGATCAAAGCCGCCGGGCTGTCGTTCATCCTGGGTACCCGGATCCCGTTTCTGCCGGATGTGGTGCGCGAATGGCACGATCAGCACCAAGGTGAGGCGGTCCCCGACGGGCTGGTGCTAACCCAGCCCTGGCCTGCCACCAGCGCGGAGAAGACCCGCGGCATTCCGGATCGGGTCGTCTACTACCAGTTCCGCGCCGATCGAGCCCGCCGCACCCTACGCGGCATCGATGAGCAGGTCCGCAAAGCCGAACGCGCCGTCGACGGCCACGCACCGGTCAAACGCAACCGCTACATCCAGCTCACCGGCGCCACCAAGAGCGTCAACCGCACGCTGGAGACCAAGACCCGGGCGCTGGCCGGCTGGAAGGGCTACACCACCAACCTGACCAGCGCGTCCTCGGCGTTCGTCATCGACGCCTACCACCAGCTCTGGCACATCGAGAAAAGTTTCCGGATGTCCAAGCACGACCTACAGGCCCGCCCGATCTATCACCACCTGCGCGATTCCATCGAAGCGCACCTGAGCATCGTGGTCGCCGCGATGGCCGTCAGCCACTACATCGAAACCCAAACCGATTGGAGCATCAAGAAATTCGTACGCACTGCTCGCCGCTACCGCACGGTGAAAATCCAAGCAGGCAATCAGACCCTCATCGCCGCCGACCCGCTACCCGAGGACCTGCGCACCGTCCTGCTCAACATCCGCGCCGCCGGTGCGCACTAATTTGAGCCAAGTCGGGTCGCTGTCGTAGCGGCCGCCACCCTGTTGCCCAACTATGGGATGGTTCCTGGCGACATCCCGCTGGCCTACGCCGTGGTCGTCTCAGGATCACTTATTCACAAGAGGCGCCTCGTATTACGTCACGACCTGTCTTACGGCGTGTATATCTATGGATTCCCGGTGCAACAATTCCTAGTTATATGTGGGTTAGCTAGCCTGAATCCGGTCCTGTTTTCCGTCCTTGCGACCACAGTCGCCTTGCCGCTGGCCGCGCTGAGTTGGTTCTGGGTCGAGAAACCCGCGATGTCACTCAAGACTCGCCTTCGTAAGCAATCGGCGGGAAGGTCGCCGAAGGCGTTTGGCGACGGTGACGCCAAGCAAATCGTCCCCGGCGCTCAAGAGTAGGACCCTACTTTCGGGTGAGTGTTGTGAAATTCTGTCATCCCAGCACTCGGCTACTGAACATCAGCGTCGGCAAGACCTCGTGGACCTCATGGCGTGTTCCGTGTGAAATGCGTGAGGCTGGGAGGTGTCAAGTCTACGCCGCGATGTCGGATCGGGAAGTCACGAAACACGTGCCCCGCCGAAAGAGAAAGGGGGCGTACGGGTCTATCGTCCGCCAACTCAGGTCAAGCAAAGATGTTCTGGCTGGAGCAAGGCCCATCTGACCCCGTCCGGCGAAATGGCCTCGAAACTTGTCGCCGCCTGCCGGATGGCACGGTGGCTGCTCGGCTGATCGTTGCTGGCCGCCTTCCGAACGTGCGGCAACCCCAAGGCGGCAGCGGGCGGGAATCGTCAGGTAGGGACTTCGTCACCCGAATCCTCACGCTGGGGCTCGCGCGCCGGGGCAATGCTCCTGCGCTTGAGACGAGATTTGAGCGACATCGCTCGCTTCTCCACCAGGAACCAACTCAGCGCGGCCAGCGGCAGCGTGGCCATCGTCGAAATCACGAAGAACGCCACCGGATTCAGGAAGGTGAGCCCGATGATGGCGAGCAGCTGCTGCATGGGGAACGCGTAGATGTAGAGGCCGTAAGACAGATCCGTGCGCAACCTCAAACGCTTGTTGTGAAGCAGTGCACCGGACACGATGACCGCATACGCCAGCGGAAGGGCGGCCACGACCCGATAGTCAGGCAGCAGGATGGACGCCACAACGACGATTACCGCGCTGACTGCGACCAGCGACCACCTCGCCGGGATCACGTCTCGCCACTGATACATCACCGCTCCGGCCGCGAACATGATCGAGCAGCGAGCAAGTAGCTGGGGAATGGTCCACACGCCCGGGAAGGTCAGAGGCGGCAGCAACAATGCGGCGGCGACCCCGAATGCCAAAATTGCAGGTGAGACCCACCGGCGCGAAGCGAGGCCGACGATTCCGAGAACAGCGACAGCCAGGTAGCACAACAGCTCCCATATGAGCGACCACAGCGAACCATTCCAGTCACCAGCGAAGGGGACTCCGAACGGCGTCCCTCCGACGTCGTGCTGAAGATGAACGACTGCGCTGTTCTTCAGGACGTATTCGAAGGGCGCCGTGGACATCAGCAGCTTCGCGGCTGACCCACCCTGAATCGCCAAACTCAGCGGAGCGAGGACGAATGCAGTCACGATCAGGCAGACGTAGAACCCCGGAAGGATGCGAAGACCTCGAGCGGTGAGATACTCGCCCAGACGCGGATTGGCCAGCCAGCTCCTGGCGATGAGAAACCCTGAGATCGCGAAGAACCCGTCGACACCTACCGCGAAGAGAAGCTGAAGTAGCGCAGACGGCGGCATGTGACCTGTGACTGGGAACGAGTGAAACAGGATCACCTCGGCCGCCAGCGCTAGCCGCAAGGCATTCAGGGCATTATTTCGCGGGTCGAAGACCTGCTCTAATTTCATGGACTCCCGGCTTCAAGGACCCCCGGCTGTCCCCAAGGCAATGCATTAGCGAGACATCGTAACGTCACGGTGTAACGACGGCTAGCCGCGGGCTCTCGGTGTGCGACTCTGCACCAGACTCAAGCCTGCCTGCCGATCCAGTCCAACAGTGCATGCAGGCCATCGTCGAGCGCCCATTTCGGGCGCCAGTGCAGCTCGGTCATGGCCGGCTCGACGGTGCAGCTCGCGGCGCGCACATCACCGTCACGGAATTTCGGCACCACCGTCGGCTCAGGGGCGTCGCAGTCGCCGGCGATCTTGCGAGCCAGCTCATGGATGGTGGTCGCCGCTCCCGACCCGATATCGAGGCAGCGCGGTTCGATCGCGGGCTTTTCCACCGTCGCGAAGAGTGCGTCGACAACGTCATCGATGAAGACGAAATCGCGGACGATCCGGCCGTCTTCGTACACCTCCAGTGGGCGTTGCTCACGCGCCAGTCGGGCGAAGAGCGTGACGATTCCGGTGTACGCATTGGTCAGAGACTGGCCCGGTCCGTAGACATTCTGCAGACGTAACACACTGAGATTGGTGTCATGCGCGGCAGTCCACGCGGCCAGCATGTGCTCCTGTGTGAGCTTGGTCGCCGCATAGATATTGATCGGCCGTGGCTCGGTGCGGTCCGCGCGACTCGGGAGCGGCACCGCAGGTTCATCGGAGGGCCCCTGGGGATCCCAGATACCAGCCACCAGCTGCGCGTGGCTGCGCGGCCGTGGATAGAAGGTCTGGGTGCCGCACTGCCATGCGCCCTCACCGTAGACGGCCCTCGACGACGCAAGGACGAGCTGGTCGGGCACTACCTCGGCACGGGTCAGGGCGTCCAGAAGCTGGGCGGTGCCCACCACGTTGACCGAGCCGTGCCGCGACGCCTCGGTAAGGGACTGTCCCGTGCCCGTCTCGGCCGCCAGGTGGATGATCTGGGAAGGACGGAACAACCGGAGCACGGCATCGAGATCGGGCGCGTGGGTGACGTCGCCGGTGAAGAACCGTACAGATGGCGGCAGGTCGATCGTCTGACCGGTGTGCACTTGCGGGTGCAGAACATCCATCACGGCGACCTCGTGGCCGGCGTTGATGAGGCGGCGGGCAAGAGCGGAACCGATGAATCCCGCGCCGCCGGTGATGAGCACGGATGCTGACACGAACCGAAGCCTTCCATTCGTCTGCGGAGGAGGCGGGCACCTCCGACAGCGTCGCCACCTTAGCGCCGTATCGGCGCCTCACAAACCTAGACGGACGGCCTTGGGATCTCGGTGGTGGGCGCGTCGTCGTCACCATAGCCATCGTTACCGCGCCGCCCCTCCCCCAGCAGCAAGGTCCGCACCGTAGACCGTGTGCCCAGCGGCTCGAGGAGGGCACTGGCCGGGCGGGGGCGCACGCGTTGCGGCCACCAGAACCAGCGGCCGAGCAGCGCCGCGATCGACGGCGTCATGAACGCCCGCACAACGAGCGTGTCGAACATCAGGCCCAGCGCGATGGTGGTACCGATTTGACCGATGATGAGCAGATCGCTGACGACCATCGAGGCCATGGTGGCCGCGAACACCAACCCCGCGGTCGTCACGACCTTGCCGGTACCCCCCATCGCGCGGATGATGCCGGTGTTGATACCGGCCCCGAGTTCCTCTTTCATCCGCGACACCAACAGCAGGTTGTAGTCCGACCCCACCGCCAACAGGATGATCACTGACATCGCAAGGACCATCCAATGCAAGTGAATGCCGAGGATGTACTGCCAGACCAGGACGGACACCCCGAACGACGCGCCCAGTGACAGCACCACCGTGCCAACGATCACCAGGGCGGCGATGAAGCTGCGGGTGATGATCAGCATGATGATGAACACCAGGCAGATTGCCGCGACTCCCGCGAGCCATAGATCGTTCGTAGAGCCGTCTTTCCAGTCCTTGGCCGTCGAGGCGGCACCAGCCATATACACAGTGGCGTTGGAGAGCGGTGTCCCCTTCAACGACTCCTCGGCCGCCTGCTTTATCTGGGTAACCGTGGCAATGCCTTCCGGCGTCGCGGGGGCGCCACGATGCGAGATGATGAATCGCGCCGCTTTCCCGTCCGGAGACATAAAGGATTCCATCGCCTTCTTGAAGTCCTCGTTTTCAAAGACTTCCGGTGGGAGGAAGAAAGAATCGTCATTGTTGCTGGAATCGTACGCCATACCCATTGTGGAAAGGTATTTGTTCGAGAAATCCATCGAGCCGTAAAAGCCGGTCATGGTGCTGTGCATGGTGAGGATCATGGTCCGCATGAATTTCATGATCGCGATTTGTTTCGGGAGCTGCGCCGCAATCTGCGGAAGAATCACATCCATTTTATCGAGATGGACAAGGAGTTCATCCATCTTGGAGCTAACTATATCGATTCCATCAAAACTGTCGAATAGCGATCTTATGGACCAGCAGATAGGAATATTGACGCAGTGCGGCTCCCAATACAAATAATTGCGTAGCGGTCTCCAAAAGTCGTCGAAATAGGCCATTTGATCGCGTAGATCGTCCACAACCTCTTTCAGGTCGTGCGTCATCAATACGGAATTATGCGTCAACTCGTTCATCTTCAACATCAGCGCGTACTGCTTTTCCATGATGCTGATCATTCTTGCCATGTCGTCGGCCTGCTTCAGCATGTCATCCATGCGGTCACTCTGGAACCGCATGACTTGCGACATAGTGGCATTTTGTAGGCTGAGCATAAATGGAATCGACGTGTTACCGATCGGCGTCCCTTCGGGTCGGGTAATGCCCTGGACACGGGAAATGCCCTCGACCTTGAAGATCGCCTTGGCGACCCTGTTGAGTATCAAAAAATCCGCCGGGTTACGCATGTCCCGATCGGACTCGACCACCAGAATGTCCGGCATGAGGCGCGCCTGGGAGAAATGCCGTTCGGCGGCGTTAAAGCCCTCATTCGCCGGAATATCCCCAGGAATGTATTCACGATCGTTGTAGCTCGTTTGATAGCCCGGCAACGTCAGTAGACCGAGCACCGCAAGCGCGAGAGATGCGGCCAGAATCGGAACGGGCCAGCGGACCACGGCCGTGCCAAACCCCCGCCATCTGTGGACCGCCAACTTTCGCTTGGGTTCCAACAATCCGAATCCACCGGCGAGGGCCACACCCGCCGGAACCACCGTCACCGCGACCGCGACCGCGGCGACCATCCCAATGGCACAGGGGATTCCCATGGTCTGGAAGTAGGGCAGGCGAGTAAAACTCAGACAGAAGATCGCTCCTGCGATGGTCAGACCCGATGCCAGGACGACGGGAGTGACGCTTCGAAACATGGTGTAATAGGCCGATTCTCGGTCCTCGCCGGCTTGGCGCGCCTCCTGATACCGCCCGAAGAAGAAGATCCCGTAGTCCGTCCCGGCCGCGATGGCGAGGAATACCAACATGTTGACGGCGAACGTCGAGAGGACGAATGCGTCGTTATGACCGAGGAACGCCACGACTCCGCGGGCGGCCGCCAATTCCACGAACACCATCAGCAACAGCAGAATCACTGTGACGAACGACCGATACACAAAAAGCAGGACGACGAAGATGATCACCGCGGTGACCGCGGTGATCTTGAGAATGGATTGATCGCCGGCGCGTTGCATATCTGACGCGAGCGGCGCTGCCCCGGTCAGATACACCTCGACGCCGGCAGGCGGTTTCGTCCGGTCCACGATCGCACGGACTGCGGCCACAGATTCTTCGCCTTGGGCCGTTCCTTGGTCGCCGACCAAATTCAGTTGAACATAGGCGGCTTTGCGATCCGGGCTTTCCACGCTGCTCGACGTGAGACGATCCCCCCACAAATCCTGAACATGCTCCACATGCTCTGGATCGTCTCGCAGCTCGCGAACCAACCCGGCGTAGTAGTCGTGCGCATCCTCGCCAAGCGGCTGCTGGCCCTCCAGCACGATCATTGCCGAGCTGTCCGAATTGGACTCCTTGAAGACACGGCCCATGCGAGTCATGGCCTGCGCCGAGGGCGCATCCGCGGGCATCACCGAAACGGAGTGTTCTCGGCCGACCTTCTCCAGCGCCGGGATGACCGAACGCCAACTGCCGTCGACTGAGGCCAGAGTGAGGACCAGAATCAATGCCACCCACGCGAGGATGACGAAGACAGATAGCCTGCGTAGGATCCGCGCGACGACAGGCGGCCGGGGAGGTTCGTCAGTCATTAGGCGTTCGCTAGTCCCTCAGCAACAGAGAACGTACCAAGGGGCGCGGTCCGATAGGCCTGAGCAAGCTGCTGGCCGGCCGCGGGCGGACGCGTTGCGGCCACCAGAACCAGCGCCCCAGCAGTGCGGCAACCGAGGGTGTCATGAACGCGCGAACGACCATCGTGTCAAACAGGAGGCCCAGGGCGATGGTGGTGCCAACCTGGCCGATCGTGAGCAGGTCGCTGACCAACATGGAGGCCATCGTGGCCGCGAACACCAAACCGGCGGCCGTGACAACCCGGCCCGTGCCCCCCATCGCGCGGATGATGCCTGTATTCAGACCAGCGCTGATTTCCTCTTTCATTCGGGAAACAAGCATCAGGTTGTAGTCGGATCCGACCGCAAGAAGGACGATCACCGACATCGCCACCACGACCCAGTGTATTTGGATGCCGAGCAGGTGTTGCCAGAGCAAAATAGAGAGCCCGAAGGACGCACCCAGCGAAATCACGACCGTACCGACGATAACCAGGGCAGCGATGAAGCTTCGCGTCATAAGCAGCATGATGATGAAGATGAGGCAGAGTGCGGCGACACCCGCGATCAGGAGGTCGTATCTGGATCCGTCGACGAGGTCCTTCACCGTTGCCGCAGTGCCCGCGAGATAGATATTGCTGGTTTCCAGAGGGGTACCCTTCAGTGCCTCCTCGGCCGCGGTCTTGATGGGATCGACCCGCGCCATGCCCTCGGGGGTCGCCGGGTCACCCTTCTGTGAAATCAGCATGCGCGCCGACTTGCCGTCCGGCGACAGGAAGATATCCATGACGCGCTTGAAGTCGTCGCGCTCAAGTATTTCTGGCGGCAGGTAGAAAGAGTCGTCGTTGTTGGCGGCGTTGAACGCCTTGGCCATGGCCGTGGCGTTTTCGTTGTTCTCCGAATATGCGCCGATGGTGCCCGACATCGTGCTGTGCATGGTGAGCATCATCGTGCGCATGCTCTGCATGATCTCGATCATTTCTGGGAACTGCGCAAGAATCTGCGGCAGAAGCGCATCCAATTGATCGAGATTCTGGATCAATTTCTCCATCTTGACCGTGATCTGATCGACACCGTCGAAGGCGACAAATATCGATCGCAGCGACCAGCAGATAGGGATATTGATGCAGTGCGGTTCCCAATGAAAATAGTTGCGGATCGGGCGGAAGAAATCGTCGAAGTCAGACAGACTATCCCTGAGATCCTCCGTGACCTCCTGCAGTTCATGCGTGGTCCCCACCATGGCGTGCGTTGTGGCGACCATCTCTTTCATCAGGTCGTACATGTGCTGCATGATGCCGATCGTTGTCCCCATCATGTCGGCCTGCTTGAGCATGTCGTCCATGCGTAGCTGTTGGAACGGCATGTTCAGCAGCTGGCTAGCGCTGGCCGTGCTGATCATGAAGGGAATCGTGGTCCGATCGATCTGCGTACCTTCGGGACGCGTCACCGACTGAACGCTGGCGATACCCGGAACGGCGAATACGGCCTTGGCCAGCTTGTTCAAGATCAGCATGTCGGCGGGATTACGCAAGTCGTGATCGGCCTGCACGACCAAGAGATCTGGTACCGCTAATTTCGATTCCGGAAAATGTCGCGCTGCGGCTGCATAGCCCTCATTGGCGGGGATATCTTGCGGAATGTACTTTTGATCGTTATAGCTCGGGTGATACCCCGGCAGCGTCAACAGCCCGATAAGCGAA
>CAZOIX010000089.1:0-9499 GCA_964579685.1 uncultured Mycobacterium sp. | reverse complement strand
GAGGACACAAAGAAAGCTGTCGATCCATCAAAGGACGACAAGCAGGACGACGCATCGTCCTCCTCGAAGAACTGCTCGCCGTCGACGTCGCCAATGTCGACCGCATGCCACACCAGGAGGCCGTCGCGCGTCACGCACTCTCGCGCTTGCGTGGCCGTGCGATCCTCGCCGACGAAGTCGGTCTCGGTAAGACAATCGAGGCGGGCCTCGCAGTCAAAGAACTGACGCTGCGCGGAATGGCCAAGCGCGTCCTCATTCTGTGTCCTGCGCCGCTGCGTGACCAGTGGCGCGAAGAGATGGCGCACAAGTTCGACCTCACCTTCGACGTCGCGTACCGCGGATCGGAGGTGGTGGCATCGCAAGACAAACTCATCCTGAGCCTCCAGCTGGCTGCCAGCAATATGGACAAGCTGACCAAGAAGCCCTGGGACAGAGTCATTGTCGATGAAGCGCACCGCGCGGCAGGCGCTGGTGCACGAAAGCGGCGCGAACTCATTACCGGTCTCACCACGGCTTGTCGCTACGCCTTTTTCCTCACTGCAACGCCCGTTCAGAACGATCTGCTCGAGCTGTACCGACTGGTGGAACTGTTGCGGCCGGGGACGTTCACGTCAGTGAGCGATTTCAAACGTCAGTACATGACAGGCTACGACAAGCGCACC
Organism: uncultured Mycobacterium sp.; assembly: GCA_964579685.1. Classification (GTDB taxonomy): domain Bacteria; phylum Actinomycetota; class Actinomycetes; order Mycobacteriales; family Mycobacteriaceae; genus Mycobacterium. The sequence continues at coordinate 8,837 of CAZOIX010000089.1, read as the reverse complement.
CCCACCGACCCTGCCGCACTACGCCGACTCATCAGCAGCGTCATGATCCGCACAACACGCGCGCAGGCCGGCGTCGACCGCGTCGTCCGCCGAGCTGTCGACGTGCCGGTCGCACTTGGACAGCGTGAGCAGGAACTTTATGCCCTCAGCACTGACCTGCTCCGGAACGTCATGCGCGATCCGGGCGACACGATGCGGCGGCGCAGCCTCGCCCTGCGCCTGACTGCCAGCCCGTTTTCCATGGGCACAACTGCGTTACGCATGGCGGAAAGACATGGCGACGACAGGGTGCGGCGTGTGCTCAATGAAGTCGGGCACCTTGCCATGGACATCAAGGGATCGGCCCGTGAAAACAAGGCGTTGAAAATCACTCATGGCTGGCTGAATGACCACGGCCGGGTTCTGATCTTTACCCAACACACGGATACTGTTACCGGGTTGCTCCGGCGAATGGAGGCCGAGGGCATCAGGGCGCGGTCGTTTCACGGGTCGATGTCCGCGAGCGAGCGCGCCTCCACCATCGCCGCGTTCAGATCCGGCGAAGCGCCTGTGATGATCTCGACCGACGCAGGCGCAGAAGGGCAGAACCTTCAGTTCTGCAATTGCGTTCTCAATTACGACTTGCCATGGAACCCAATGCGGATCGAACAGCGCATCGGACGTGTCGACCGCCTCACCCAGCCCTGTGATGAGGTGTTCGTCGCAAATCTTTACGCTCGCAGCACGATTGATGAGCAGGTGTACCGCCTTCTTGCCGAAAAGCAGCGGATATTCGAGTAGCTCTTCGGACAGGTGACAACGATCCTCGGTGAGCTCGACGACTCGAAGTCAGCCTCGTTCGAGACCCGCGTCATGGAAGCGCTGTTCGCCGAGAGTGACACCAAGATGGAACGGCTACTCACGGAGTTGGGCACCGAGCTGATCGATGCGCGGGAACGCGCCTCGACGATGATCGCGGCAGACAGCGGTCTGAGCAGTTGGATGGCAGAGGCCTTCGAGCACCGTAAGGAGCTGACGAAAGAAGGTGGCGTCGAACTACTGCCAGAAGTCAGCGAACGAACCAGACGACGCCAACGCCGAGTCCAGACCTGGGTGCGAGAGGTTCTGCACGCATTGGGTGCGGTCATCGTGCACGACACAGGAGAGGGAGACGGGGCCTTCCTCACGGTTCAATTCGGTGAAGAGTTCGAAACCGAACTCGGCGGAAGAACCTTGATGCATCTTGCGTTCGACCGCTACGGCCTCGAACATCATCCCGACGCTGAACTCTGCGCAGTTGGCTCGCCAGTTTTCGATGAACTCCTCGGACTACTTCGGATGCGCGGTGATCTTCACGCGTCTGTACCGATAATCCCCGATGACATAGGACCGACGCCCTACCGCCACTCCGCGAATGCGTCGGTTGTTCGGCGCCGACTGGTCCCTTCCGGCAAATGGAATGGGCAGGCAACTTTCCGAGCTTCCATCGGCGAAGCCGAAACGACGGAGCATGTGCTCACCGCCGAGATCAACCCGGCCAGTGAACCACGCCTTTCTAGGCGGTCGCTGGAAGACGGCGAGGTGCTGCCTGCAGCGTTTGGCGACCCCTTCAAAATCGTGGCGCAATTTGAGCAAGCCGCGGCGCGACAGCTCGCGGCACTCCGACGCGACCGAGCCAAGGAAATCGAGAAAGAGCAGGCCCGTGAATTCCGAAGAGTACAAAGCGGATACACGGCGCAGATCGCTGAGGCATCGCGCGAGGACAGACCTCGCCTGCAGCGCGCACTGCGATCGGAGGAGAAGAGGCTCACCCGTGCACCAGATGTTCGAGCGCGGGCGAAGCTTCTGGCAATCACACTCGACGAGAACGACTGGTTGATCGAAGAGACTTGGGCAGGCCCGGGTAACGTCGAGCGCACGCTGACCTACGAATGGGGACTCGAGAACCCACCCACGGTCACCAGTGAAGCTTCCGAAAAAGCTATCAATATTCTCGCGCTCTGTACCGGGGCCCACTGGATCGATGAATCCGAACTCGTACGATGCGGATCCTGCACGGACGAACTCTGCGACGCTTGCGGCGATGCCGCTGTCCTCGAAGGTTGTCCTGTCTGCCAAATTCCCAGCTGCGGCAATTGTCGGCGCACGACTGGTGGCTTATGCCTCCAATGTGGCCGACCCGAGAGAGCACCCGAACTCGACATGGCTTTCGCGAAGGGATGGCGCCTAAACCGTGGGGCAGCATTGCTCGTGGGCCGTCGCGCTGCTCACATCACACTGCCAGGTCGTTCGGACCTCCGGCTCGTCGTTCGAGATGAAGATGCGGACGACCCAGATCGCATCCGCCTTCGTTCGTACGCCACGCAGATCGGATTGCCGGCAGACTCCAGCCTCGTCCTGCGAGACCTCACGGAGTATGCAGCGCCGCCCGATCCCACCAGGCTTCTGGTGCACAGCGACAAGACAGTCTCATCCGAGCTCTCCGTATCTGATGAACCCAGTGAGTCATTCGACTCTCGAGCAGTCGGTGACCTTCCAAAGCACACCGAGCCCCCTGTCGCAGCAGAGCGGGACCTTTCTCTCGGCGCGGTACTGCAGATGCTGCGCGAGACGGATCCACCTTCAGCAACGCCGACCGTAGTGGTCACCCGTCGAGCGAAGTTCGTCGACACGTACTTGACGTCAGACGGACTCTTGGAGCAGGTGTCGACTGTGGACGACGATGGAAACCTGGTGACGATCGAAGAAGGCTCTGCACCCATTCGGTACCGAGAACCGTCGCTAGTCGACGCAACGCTCGGCGAGGCCGATCTGGGCGCAGTGCGATTGAGACTGCTGCGGCGCAACGAGGCGGTTTTGATCAAAGCAGCCGCCGACGACGGTGGAGAGCCCGGCGAATGGCTTGCGCTACCGGAGTTCACGTCCGCGGCTGAGCAACTTGCGTGGTTCGACATACTGTTCAACCGCGAAATGCCGGGTGGACGGATTGGGAAACGAACAGACGAGGCGCCTTCGCTATCAGGCCCATTCCCGATACCTTCCGAGTGTGAACTCGTCGAGCGGACCATTAGTCCGATCGCCCAGATTGTGGACGTCGAGGAGGAACTGGAGCTGGCGCCCGCTGATGCCGGGAGCCTCAGCGCTATCACCGCCAAACCTGTTCGCCCCAGCCGAGTGGCGGATGTTGTGCCGCCAGAACTGAACCGGTCCCTGCTCGAACGCGCTCGCCGATCCTTCACATGCGCCGTATTCAACGGCTTCGAAGTGCACGAGCGATGGCGCGGACACGGTACGACCACCCACGTTTACCAAACATTCGATGCAGAGGCCATGGCACCGACGCTTGATGATGTGGGGTTTCGGGGCACCGACTTCGGAGTCTGCAGAGAGGGTCATTTCTATGGGATCGGCTCCGCTGCGTTGTGCGCGTCCTGCGGCACGTGGGCTTGCCGCGCCTGCGACGAGACCGAACAGCGTGCGACGATTTCGTGCCCTGGGTGCGCGGCAGATGTGTGTCGTCGATGCCTGGTATCCGATCACCAAGTCTCGCCGTCGGTCTGCATCCTTTGTGGCGACCAAGCCTGTGCAGAATGCGGCCGCGACCCTGAAGTCATGAATTGCGTGATCTGCGACCGGGCGATGTGTACACATTGCAGGGTGGGCGACGTGTGCCCAGCGTGCGATTCTCTCGCCCCGGCAAACGAGGGACAGGCCCGAGAGTTACCACCAGAGTTGGCCCCCAGCGGCGCAACGGTTCTCATAGGTTCGGACGCGAACGCAACAACAATCCTCCTCGACCGCGGAGATGCGATTGAACAGGCCGTCATTCGTGACGCGACCATCGTCAGGTGGATTGCATTCGGCCGAAGCGTCATCGATGACGCCTACCGGGTGCGCCTCTCCGCCAGCGCAGAGCTGGGGGCTCAAGTGGTTCCGGTAGCTGAACCGCTGGTACCGGAGCCGAAATTCACAGAGTTGCATCTCCTTCTCGACTCACAACGCTCGTACCGGCCCCTATGGTTCGCGAATGCACTCGGACTCCACGGCCGCGGCCAGTCGATCTTCGATTCGCCGGTAGGCGATCTGGCCAGTGCAGTTAGTGACGCCTTTCCGGCGATAGCAAAGAATCCCCAGCCTGTCGCCGAAGTGCCGCCGCGAGTACTCGAGATTACTGCGTCGGCACCTATACCGGAAACATCCGAGTTGAGGCTGACATGGCATCGCACCGGCTCCGATCTAGCCCTCATCTCGTCCGGCTTACACGTGCGGGTCCTTGACGGTCCTGACGTCAGCGAAGACGGGATCGATTGGGCGACAGGTCAGTTACCTGAGTGGGTAAGTAGTCACTGGACGCCGATGCCGGCACTCCACGCGATCGCGGCCACAGAGAATACGGAAGTGCTCGTTGTCGGCATTGCGTCAGCGCTCGCCCTGGGCATTCGCCAGGCCGATGACACTTATTGGTTTTCCGTCGTGACGTCGCCAAAAGCGTGTGCTGCGTCGGCGCTCGCTCGCTCGATGGGATTGGATGACGCAGACTGCGTCAATACCTATACCGATCCCACCCGCCTTAGGCTCTCGGTCGTCGCCAATGCCCGGGGCAACGAGCTCAAGGTCCAGCCTGTAGGCGAATTCTCGCCAAGCTTCAAGGGCGACTTGCAGAATGCGACCGAGAAAGCTTTGGCGGCATGGCTTCCGAACGTGGCTGTGCGCATGCCAGAGCTCGACACACTTCCACCGAACCTGCGTCAATCGCTTGAGCAGCGATTCGGATCAATGAGTTCTCGCCGCTCCCTGGACATCGGCGCTCGGGTGGAGCAGAAGATTACTGCCGAGAATGGCGAAACCTGGCTATTCGAAACGGACCTCTCTCCGGGCCAGTCCGACGTGCGCCACCTCGACGATGTCACTGGTCGCCTGTTGGGCGAGGGCGTAATCGATCGCGAAGGACACATTGTGGCGTCTAGCACGCAGTGCGGGTACTGCGGTGAAAAGGTCTGCGATAAGTGTGAAAGCGGAGTGGTCGCATGTGATTGCTGCGGAATCCGCCTCTGCAGACGATGCGTCGGCGATCCGCACGCAAACCTAAAGTTCTGCCCTGCGTGTGCGACTTTGCGCCAACCGAGCCGGGGCGAGGCGCGCCAATACGGCAGGTGGTTGTCGACTCGCGGAATGTTGATAGGAATCGACGACCACCACACAGTCGTGCTGGAGCACTCGAAGCAGGGCTGGAGCTTGCATGCCGAAGGCAGCGCAGACCAGCCCGTCGAAGACGCCATTCTCGCCGAATACCTGACGGGACTCTGCCGATAGCGTCGACCGCGAGCGTCGGCGGCGCGATAGGCGATCCCGCCTGCGCCGAGCGAGAGACTACGCGCAGTCAGCCCGGTAGTCGGTCGAGCCAGTCCGATTCTCCATCGACGACTGCGCCATTGATCATCACGGTCGGGACACCGGGCTCAGGATTTTGGCGCAGCACCGCGAGGTTGCTGGCTGCAACAGCGCGGGCGTCGTAGCCGATCGGCAGGCCGAGCCTGATGAGATCCTGGGCCAGTTGAGGTGCGCCAGCCCGGTCGGCCAACTCAGCAAGCTGATTATTGTCGAGATCCGTCGCCCCACCCTCCTGTGGCTGCTGCTCAGCCGAAAAGATCTGCTGGACGAAGCCCCACGTGACCTCACTCGACCGCGACTGGTCGGCCACCACAAAAGCCGCGTAGATCGCTCGAATGTCATACGTTTTGCTGGCCGAATACTTATCCAGGAAGTCCACGAATCGAAGGTTGACCCGAAGCGTCCCGTCCTCGATGCGTCGACCGATTTCGTCGCCCTGCTCGCGAACCAACTCCCCGCTGAACGGGCACATCGGATCTACGTACAGATCGACCACCCCGAGCGCGTGCGGGTCGCCGATCGCGATCGCATCCCCCGCCGGCGCCGCAACAGCCGCGTGCGCAACACCTGCGGTCGGTCCGCACATCAGCAGTGCCGCGATAACGCCGAGGACCGCCCCGAGAGCGCGCACCGTCCGCTTCACCCGTTGTCCGTCCATGCCTCCCATCATGTCGTGCCGTCCAGTGAGACTAAGGACGGTCCCCGTTGCGGATCTCGACCCCCGCTGGTTTTCCACGGGTTCGTCGTGGGCATTCCCGCAGCCGTGAACAAGCTGACCCGGCTTCGGCATGCAGAACAGCGGATCGTCAAGGTCCAGCGTCGCGTCTGGCTCGCTCAGGCCCTGGCGTGGCCGACGGTTATCGCGGCTGGGGCGACGTCGGTGGGTGTGCTGATCTGGTTCCTCCGACGACGCTCGCCGGGTAACCGCCATGAGATGCCGGACCTGCCGGGCGCCCATGAGGACGGCACCGTGCATGTCGAACCTGACGGTCAGCTCACGCACACATCTGTCGCGAGCGACGAGCAGGACCCGCTCTAGGCTCCCCGCCTGATCCGACTTCGACACCAAAATTGCCACCTCTCCGGCGTTTGGGCAGCCCTTGGCGGGTGTACCCCCGAAGTGCGTGATTGCAGCCCAAGAAAGGAAATGATCATGGCACTCGACGATGACGACATGACGACAGCAGGCGGCGGTGAAGGTACGGCCGACGGCGGCTCCAACCCCGAAGGCCACGACGGCGGCGCCGACGGAACCGCCAAAGAGGGCGAAGGCACAGCAGACGGCGGCTCCAACCCCGAGGGTCACGACGGCGGTGCCGACGGAACTGCCTGAGGCCCGCATGCTGAGCCGGTGTGTGGCCGCCGATACCGGTGCATTCGCCACCGAGTATTGGGGCCGCAAACCCCTGTTCAGTCGCCACACCGCGCTGCCCCGCGACTTCAGCGATCTCCTCTCACCCGCCGCGGTCGATGAGCTGATCGCGGAGCGCGGGGTACGCGCGCCCTTCATCCGGATGGCCAAGACCGGTGACGTGCTGGCCCGCAGCTGCTACACCGGACCGGCCGGCTTCGGCGCCGAGATGCCCGACCAGGTCGACTCGGCCAAGGTGCTTGCCGAATTCGCCGCCGGCGCCACGATCGTCCTTCAGGGCTTGCACCGGCTGTGGCCCCCGCTCATCGACTTCGTTCGCGGCCTCACCGACGACCTCGGCCACCCCGTGCAGGCCAACGCCTACATCACCCCGCCGGACGCCCAAGGATTCGAGCCCCACTACGACGTCCACGACGTATTCGTCCTGCAAGCCGCAGGCGAGAAGCGCTGGACGGTGCACGCACCCGTGCATCAGCACCCGCTGGACTCGCAGCCGTGGACCGAGCACCGCGACGCCATCACCGCGCGCACCCAAGACGCCCCGGCCATCGACACCGTCCTGACACCGGGCGATGCGCTGTATCTGCCCCGCGGGTGGGTGCACTCCGCCCGATCCGAGGACACCACGTCGATCCACCTGACGATCGGCGTGTCGGCGGTGACGCACCTCGACGTCGTACGCGCGGTCGTCGACGCTCTCGCCGCGGACGAAGAGTTCCGCAAATCTCTCCCCATGGGCATCGATGCCACCGATCGCAGCGAAATGGCCTCGACGACAAGCAAAGTGATGGCGCAGCTGGCCGACGCCGTCCGGGACCGGGCCGCCGACCTCAGCGACCGGGCAGCCGCCAAACTGTCGGATCGTCACGCCGAGCGGACCCGCCCCAACGCGGTCCGGCCCCTGGCCACCTTGGACGCCATGAACACCGTCGGCGCGCTGCGAGTGCGATGGCGCCACGGGCTCATCGCCACGCTGGAACCCCTCGGCGAGAAGGTTCGACTGCGGCTGCCCGACAAGACCATCACCTTTCCCGACTCATGCGCCGCCGCCCTTGAGGCGCTGCACCACGGACTCGTCGCCGACGCCGACACCCTCCCGGGCCTCGACCACGCCGACTCGACGGTGCTCATTCGCCGGCTACTGCGCGAGGCCGTCGTGGTAGCGGTAGAAGGGTGAGCCCCAAACGCACCCCGTGCAGCGACCAATCGCTCGCGCGCAACGACCCCATCTACGGCACGGCTGGTGCAGGGCGATCCTGGGCGATGCTCGAATTATCCGGCGGCTGGGGACAATCGGCATTCCTCGACTCCCCCTCGCTCATCGAGCGTGAGCTCGGACGCAGCATCTGCCGCCGCATCGAAAAAGAAGGTCTGCGGGTCACCGCGATCCGCCGCCCCGGCCGCCGGGACGAAACGCCGCGCTGGCGATGGTTCATCGCGCACTGCGAGGAGGGCAGCGAGGCGCTCTACGGCGGAGAGGTCGACGAGGCCCGCGGGTACCTGGACATCGATTTGAACGGCTCGGACGGCGAGCGCGTCGACGGCCCGCTGGTCGCGGTCTGCGCGCACGGCAAGCACGACCAGTGTTGCGCCGTGCGCGGTCGCAGCGCGGCGTCGGCCATCGCGGCCGCATACCCCGAATCCACCTGGGAATGTTCACATTTGGGCGGCGACCGATTCGCCGCCACCATGCTGATCCTGCCCGAGGGCCTGTGCTACGGGCGCGTCGATTCCACCGACTCCGCCGGCCTGGTGGCCAAATACCTCGACGGCCGGCTCGACCACAGATATCTGCGCGGACGCACCAGCCTGCCCCACCCGGTGCAGGCCGCGCAGTACTTCGCGCGCGAGTCACTGGGCGAGGACCGCATCGACGCCCTGTCCCCGCTGAAGGTCGAACACGCCGAACACCAGATCCGCGTCAAGCTCCGCGCGAACTCAGGCTCCGTGAATGTCGTTCTCGCGGAGAAGATGTCGGAGCCGCTGCTGTCCATGTGCCGCGCCACGGTCGCGGGCTCGGTGCGCACGTTCGAATTAGTGTCCAGCTCGTCGGACTGAGGAGGCTGTTTGCATGGCGGACATCATCGACCTGATC
>CAZOIX010000088.1:0-9553 GCA_964579685.1 uncultured Mycobacterium sp. | reverse complement strand
GTGCACGCTGTGCTCGACGGCAGGCAGACCGTGCTGCTGCGTAAAGGCGGCATCCACGAAAAACGGTTCGCGCTCACCGCCTCGCACTTCCTGTTCTTTCCGACGGTCGCCCACAGCCACGCCGAACGGGTGCGGGCCGAACATCGCGACCTCCTCGATACCGCTGCCACCGACAGCACCGACGATGCGGTCACGCTGCGCGCCGGCGCCAAAGTCGTTGCCGCCGTTGAGGTCGGTCGGCCCGAGGAGATCGATGCTCTCGAGCAGTTCCATATCTGGACGGCCGAGTCGGTGCGAGCCGACCGCCTGGATTTCCGGCCCAGGCACCGCCTCGCCGTGCTCGTGGTGCAGGCCTACCCGTTGCGGGAGCCCATCCGCCTGCGACGCGAACCGGAGTACGCAGGCTGCAAGAGCTGGGTGCCATTACCCGTCGTCGGAGACTGGGCGCCACCGGTGCACCCGGATGCGGAGCTCGCCGAGATCGCGGATCGGGTCCGCCGCTCAGTGGCCTGACGGAGGTTGCGGACCGGCGGGCAGCACCAGCCGCGACGCACCACCCTCCCCGAGATGCACGGTGTGTGTGGACACCATCATTTCGCGACCGCTGCCCATCGGCTCACTGGTGCCGAGATTGCGCACGAACCGTGGGTGGCAGCCGCCGGCAACCAGGACCCGGATTCGCGAACCCGCGCGGAACCGGTGGGCGATGGGATCGAGTTCGATGCGAATGGTGTCGGCGTTCCGCGACACCGTCGGGCTGCGGCGGTACCCGTCGCTGACATTGCGGGAGACATCCTTGGAGTCGACTTCGCTGATGCGGACGAACAGGTCGTGATACGGGTTGTCGCACGAATGCGACAGCTCGATGACCGGCGTTCCGACCACATAGAGATCAGCGGGCAGCCGGTCGCCGGTGAAGCACAGCACGTCGGGTCGCTCGGCCAGCTTCGTGTCGCGGTGATAGCCGGCCTCGGGTGCCAACAGCCGGCCGCCGATCGTCGGCGTCGGATTCACCGGGTTGTAGGTGAACCGGCTCGCAGCCGCGGTGTCCGGCGGAGCCGCGTCGCCGAGCCGACCGGTGGGCTGTAGGTAGAGCACGCGTTCGGTCATGGCCGGCGGCCAATGCGGCAGGTCGATCCAGCCCTCGCCGTTGACGTGCACGCGCACCGGACTGCGCGTCGTTCCGCCGTCACCAAGGTGGGCGTCCAGCCAGTCCAGCGATTCGCGGATCACCGTGGGCGCGGCCTTGGACATGATCTGGGTGTGCGTCCACGGGCCGACGGTCACGGCGACATCGACGCCGCGCTGCTTCAACGCGTCGTACTGCGTGAGCGTCTGTTCCAGGAAGAGGTCCTGCCAGCCGCCGATCAGCAGCACCGGGATACCGGTGCGCTGCAACGCATCCCGGATGTTTCTCCCGGCCCAGAACGGGTCATCGGCCTCGGGGTGATCGAGCCAGTCCTCCCACCACACCGCACCTTTGCCGAGCAACTTGCGGCCGGCCTCGCCTGCGGGAAGTCCGCGCGTCGCGCGGGCCAACGCGCGCCGCGCGCGCGCCTGCCGGATCAGCAGGCGCAGCCGGTTCGGATCCTCTTGGCGGGCAACCAGGTCACTCCAGCCGAGAAAGTCGTTCAGGGCGAACGAGCCCGTACCCCATCGGGGCCCGCTGACATCGTGTGGGCCTACCGTGATGACGGCGGCCGTCATCTCCGGCGGCGGATCGGCGAGCAGAGCCCATTGGGTGAAGCCCAGGTATGACAGGCCGATCGTCGCGAACGAACCGGTGAACCATGGCTGGTGGCGCAGCCACTCGACGGTGTCTGCACCGTCGGCGATCTCGTTGACCATCGGGTCGAAGTCGCCGCCGGAGCCGAATGTGCCCCGCACGCTTTGGAATAGCACGTGGTAGCCGCGCGCGGCGTAGACACCGGCGAAGAGGGTCGAGAACGGGAATCCCCGACCGTAGGGGCACCGCACCAACAGCGTGCCCGCCGGGGAGGAGGTCATCGGCTCGTAGTGGTCGGCGAGTAACTCGACGCCGTCGCGCATCGGCACCCGCACGCGGCGATGCACGGTGTAGTCGCAGGTATGCGGCGGTAGGTGGAGCACTTTGCTCAGCGTCCGCCGGGTGAACGCCTTGAACTTATCCCTGGCCGGTGAGGTAGTGACAGGATCGGATACCGCGGTCATCCCACACAGGCTACGCAGGCGGCGGAGTGTCGTCCTCGATTGCGGCAACGACCTTTGCCATCAGCCAGCCGATCGCGCGGGTAGCGTCGTCGCCGTCGATGCCCCACACCCCGACCAGGCGTTCGTAGCTCGGCACATTCCACAACACGTCGAGAAGGGCCGCCGCCGCGTGTTGCTGGGCGGTCGACCACCCGGGGGCCGACACCGACACTGCGCGTATGAGCGCATCTCGCCTGCGTGCGTCGACGCCGACGAACGTGGGGTCCTGCGGCGCCTCGGCGGACCCGCGCACCGAGAATCGTTTCAGCGAGGCGAAGACGCGCGCGGTGACGTCGCCGATGTTGGTCAGGTCGACGTCCTCGTAGGACACCCCCGCCTCGGATTCCAGACGCTGCATGACCGCGTCGTGCAGATGCCGTTCGGTGGGGAAGTGCCGGTATACGGTCCGCTCGCCGACGCCCGCGCGTTCGGCCACCGCCTTGAACGTCAGATCCCGCCAATTCCAGGAGTCGAAGGCGTGCACCAACTCACTGCCCGCCGCGACGATGCGCTCCCTCGTCTGCGCCGCCTTCTCCCGACGGCCACGGTTGTCGTAGGTGCGTCGATGCGCTATTGACGAGTCGCTCATAATAGTGACAGTATACTGTCGCCAATTAGGCCCCGAGTGAGTGGAGGTGCGCCGTGGCGTCACCGGGCGAATTGATCGCCGCCGCGGTCGAGCGCACGGGGCTCGACGACTTCGGCGACGACTCCTTTCGCGAGGGCCTCGAGATCCTGGTGCGCGCCCTGCGCGACGAAGCCCGCCTGAATGCCCGCGGCGAAGCGTTTGTGTACGACCGCATCGGGTTGCATCTGTGCCAGCGGTTGCAGGTGGAGGATTGGTATCGCCAGCACCCCGAGATCGACGACGAGTCCATCGACGCACCGTTGTTCGGCCTCGGGTTGCCCCGCACCGGGTCGACCGCGCTGTCGTTTCTGCGGGCCCGCGATCCCAACGTCCGCTACCTGCGCAGTTGGGAGTCCACGCGACCGTGCCCCCCGCCGTCGACTGTCGAGGGTGACGATCCGAGGATCCCGCCGGAGGCGCGCCCGGTGATGGTCGGGACCAGGCACCACGTGCCCAACGACGTTGCGGGGCCGATGGAATGCCTTGATCTGATGGCGCTCGACTTCACATCGCAGATGTTTCAGGCGTTCGCGCAGATTCCCTCGTACTCCACCTGGCTGCTCGAGCGCGCCGATTTCACCTCCACCTACCTCTACGAGCGACGCGTGCTCAAGCTGTTGCAGTGGGGCGAAGCCAGACGGCCATGGCGGTTGAAATCCCCTGCCCACGTGATTTCGCTCGGCTATCTCGATCGGGTGTTTCCCGATGCCCGCTTCGTGATGACGCACCGCGACCCGACCGACGTGATGCTGTCGGTGGCCGACGTGTACGCCGATATCGTCGGCGGATTCAGCGATCACGTGGACCGTCGGTATCTCGGCGAGCTCAACGTCACGCAGTGGTCGACGGGAATGGACCGCGCCATGAAGTTCCGGACAGGCGGCGCCGAGGATCGCTTCTACGACATCGACTTTCGCGCAATGCAGGACGACCCGATAGGCGAGGTGCGCCGATTGTATGCCTGGCTCGGCGAACCGGTGACCGAAGATTTCGAGGACGGGATGCGGGCATGGTGGGCAGAGAACGCCGAGAATCGGGAACCGCACCCCAAGGCGGATGCCGCGGCATTCGGCTTGGACCTCAACACAATTCGGCCGCTGTTCGCCACCTACGTCGACACCTACCTGGGGGACTCGCATGGCAATTGACCTGACCGGCGGCATCGACCCGCAGCGCGAGTGCATGTTCACCGAGCGGCCGGATGACCCCGAGATGCGGGATTCGGTGAGTTTCTGGGTGCTCGACGATCGCGGCGAGCTGGGACTGCCGCGCATCGGCATCGAAGCGGTCGCCTCGAACTGGGAGTCGCACGGGGTTCAGGTCAATGTGGCGTTCGCCGACGGCCGGGTGTACCGGCTGCGTGACGAGGGCACGAGCCGCTCGCCCATCGGTCCGGACGGGACGCCGACGGTGCTGGGCGCCGGCCCGCTCGTGTTCACGTGCGTGAAGCCATTCGACGTGTGGACCATGACTTTCGACGGGCAGGCGGACGCGACGTCGTCGACCGATCTGATCGCCGGGCGCAAGGACGGTCCGAAGGTCGACCTGCGATTCGACGTCGAGGCGAAGATGGCGGTACCGCCGTGGGTACAGGGTGCCCTGCAGGCCGATGCGGATGCGCAGCTGAAAACGTCGATCGTGGGCGACTTGATGGGCGGCCCCCGCTACGAACAGCTGTTCCGCGCGACAGGCTCGGTGCACGTGGCGGGGGAACAGCGCCGGTTCAGCGGAACGGGGCTGCGGATTCGCCGCCAAGGCGTGCGCCGGCTCGAGGGTTTCTGGGGCCACTGCTGGCAGTCGGCACTGTTTCCGGGTGGGCGGGCGTTCGGCTACATCGCCTACCCGCCGCGGCCAGACGGGGAGCCCGCCTTCAACGAGGGATATCTGTTCGACGGAGACGGTGGTCTGCGGCCCGCGCGCGTCGTGGCGGCACCGTGGCTGACGCGGTTGCGGCCGCGAGGTGAGGATGTCTCCGTGGTGCTCGAAACCGATGGCGGCACGGTGCGGATCGAGGGCGAGACGGTGGTGTCCACCCACGACATCACCGATCCCGGTGAGGTTCCGGCAGAGATGCTCAAGACGATGGCCAACTGGACGTTCCCGGCACTACAACAGGCCGGGGTGCGCTACCGGTGGGACGGCGAGGAGGCCATCGGCATGCTCGAACGCTCGAGCCCGATGGACAAGATCACTGGCTAGTGTCGCCCGCGAACTTGTAGTACGGCAGTAAGTCGTGCGCACGCTGCAGGTTGGTCTGCATGCAATCGGGGGCGGGGTTGGAGTAGATCGGCGAGTAGAACAGCGTCTGCTGGATCATGCCGTAGCTGGTGTCGAAGGCGATGGCGCAGGTGATCCACCACCGGTTGTTCCAGTCGGTCGGTTTCATCACCCACCACTGCGCGGCGCGGTGACCGTCGATGTCGAGCTGGATGGCATCGGCGGGCAGGCTGTCCTCGAACTTCTTCCACACGAACGGCTCGATGCTCATCTGATAGTTGCCGGCGTCGTAGTGGCATCGCAGCCCTTCCTCGGGCTGCGGCGGCGTGAAGGCCAGTCCCATTGCCGCGACCGCGTCCAGCGGGATGTCTCGGCACGGGCTGAACGGGTCCGGATCGGTCAGGTCGATCACCGGGTACTTGATGCTCGTTGTGACGTTGGTCATCGGAATATCGGATGCCTGTACCGGCAGGGGCCCGTCGGGAGTGGACTGGACCACCACGATCACCGCCGCGAACAGCGCGCACAACGCTGCGATAACGCGCAGCTTGGTGACCATTACACCCCCTGCTGTCGTGGCGGCGCGGCCGCCGTCATCGGGTCCGACCCTGCCCGGGGAGTGTAGCGGCCCTCGCCGAGACTCCGAAGCGGAAACGAGAACCTGTTCTAGTTGGAGGTGCGAGAGGTTCGGTGTCCGCACGTACGCTGGTGGGTTGTGACACGTGACGGCCGGCAGCCCACCCTATGGGCCATCAGCGACCTGCACACCGGTCACACCGGCAACAAGCCGATCACCGAGTCGCTGTACCCGGCCACTCCCGACGATTGGCTGATCGTGGCGGGCGATGTCGGCGAGCGCACCGACGAGATCCACTGGGCTCTGGATCTGCTGCGGAAACGCTTCGCCAAGGTGATCTGGGTGCCGGGCAATCACGAGCTGTGGACCACCAATCGCGATCCGACGCAGATCTTCGGCAAGGCCCGCTACGACTACCTCGTCAACATGTGCGACGAGATGGGTGTCATCACCCCGGAGCACCCGTTCCCGGTGTGGACGGAGGAGGGTGGTCCGGCCACCATCGTGCCGATGTTCCTGCTGTACGACTACACGTTCCTGCCGCAGGGGGCGGCGACCAAGGCCGAGGGCCTCGCCATCGCCCGCGAGCGCAACGTCGTGGGGACCGACGAGTTCCTGCTGTCGTCTGAGCCCTACGCCACACGCGATGCATGGTGCCGCGATCGGGTCGCTGTCACCCGCAAGCGCCTGGAAGACCTCGACTGGATGGACCAGACCGTTCTGGTCAACCATTTCCCGTTGGTCCGCGAACCCTGCGACGCCATGTTCTACCCCGAGTTCTCGTTGTGGTGCGGCACCACGGCGACCGCCGACTGGCACACCCGCTACAACGCGGTGTGCTCGGTATACGGACACCTGCACATCCCGCGTACCACGTGGTACGACGGCGTCCGCCACGAAGAGGTGTCCGTCGGGTATCCCCGGGAGTGGCGGCGCCGCAAGCCGTATCGGTGGCTGCGCCAGGTGCTGCCGGACCCGAAATATGCGCCCGGCTATCTCAACGAGTTCGGTGGACACTTCGAGATCACTCAGGAGATGCGTGAGCACGCCGAGAAGGTGCAGCAGCGCATCAAGGCCAGGCAGCCATGACGGTCATGGCGGCGCTGCTCTCCGGTGTGCTACCGGGCGGTGCGCAGGCGCTCTCCGCGGCCGAAATGTATGCCGACCCACCCGAACTCATGCCGTTTCCAGAGGAAGAGCCCCTGATCGCGAAGTCAGTGGTCAAGCGGCGCAACGAATTCATCACCGTGCGTTACTGCGCGCGGGCGGCGTTGGGTGAACTCGGCGTGGCACCGGTGCCGATCCTCAAGGGGGAGAAGGGCGAACCGTGTTGGCCCGACGGCATCGTCGGCAGCCTCACCCACTGTGAGGGCTTCCGTGGTGCTGCCGTGGGCCGGCGCGAGACCATCCGTTCGGTGGGTATCGACGCCGAGCCGCACGATGTACTGCCCAAGGGGGTGCTCGACGCGGTCAGCCTGCCGGGGGAGCGCGCCGAACTGCGGGCATTGCCGGATGGCCTGCACTGGGACCGAATCCTGTTCTGCGCCAAGGAGGCCACCTACAAGGCATGGTTTCCGGTGACGCGGCGCTGGCTGGGATTCGAGGACGCCCACATCACCTTCGACATCGACGGCGACGGCACCTCTGGGTGGTTCGAGTCCCGGATCCTGATCGATCCTGCGGCATTGTCGGGTCCGCCGCTGCACACGCTGTCGGGTCGCTGGTCGGTGCGCGACGGCCTGGCGCTCACGGCGATCGTGCTGTGACCGAACCGGGCCTTGTCGTCGTGGCCAAGCCGGCCGGCATCACCAGCCACGATGTGGTCGGCCGCTGCAGGCGGATCTTCGGCACCCGCAAGGTAGGTCACGCGGGAACGCTCGACCCGATGGCAACCGGCGTGCTGGTCGTCGGCATCGAGCGGGCCACCAAGATCCTGGGGCTGTTGACCGCAGCCGACAAGTCATACGCCGCGACCATCCGGCTGGGTCAGGCCACCACCACCGAAGACGCCGAAGGTGACGTGTGCACGACGGTGTCCGCGGCGAGGGTGACCGATACGCAGATCGAGGATGCGGTGGCGGCCCTGCGCGGTGAGATCGACCAGATCCCGTCGTCGGTCAGCGCCATCAAGGTCGACGGCCAGCGTGCCTACAAGCTGGTGCGCAGCGGGCAGAGGGTCGAACTCGCACCGCGCACGGTGCGCATCGACCGCTTCGACGTGCTCGACGTACGACGCGACGGCGACCTCGTCGACGTGGATGTCGAGGTCGACTGCTCCAGTGGCACCTACATTCGCGCCCTGGCCAGGGACGTCGGCGAGGCCCTTGCCGTCGGGGGCCATCTCACGGCGCTGCGTCGCACCCGCGTCGGGCACTTCGGGCTGGCGCATGCCGCCACGCTCGACGATCTCGCCGAGCACGCGCGTCTGTCGTACACCCTCGACGAGGCGTGCCTGCTCACCTTCCCGCACCGCGATCTCAGTGCCGACGAGGCCGAGGACACCCGGCACGGTAGACCGCTGGAAACCGCCGGTATCGACGGTGTCTACGCGGCAAAAGCGCCCGATGGAACCGTCATCGCGCTGCTGCGCGACGAGGGCGCGCGCACGAAATCGGTTGTCGTGCTGCGTCCCGCCACGTTGTGAGGGCCTGCGGCGCATACTGAAGGGCGCTTTCGGATTGGAGGCCGCGATGACGAATCCGTACAAACTTCTGCAGATCGCACTCGCCGTGTTCGGCGTGGTGACCTTGCTCGTGTATCCACTGGCGGTTGTCTGGCCGTCTGGGTGGGCATGGCACGCCGGCGCGCCGTATGAGTCCCAGTACTTCATGATGATCGTCGGCGTCTACGCCACGATCGGGATCTTCTTGCTCAATGCCGCGCGTAAACCCGAGGCGAACCTGAGCTTCATCTGGTTCGTCGTGTGGTCCTCGGTCGTGCACGCGGCGATCATGGCGGTGCAGGCGTTCGGCCGCGGCCATCACATGGGACATCTCTGGGGTGATGTGCCCGCGCTGCTTCTGGTGGCCGTGGTGCTGGCGGTGCTCGTCCGCGCCGCGGGTCTCAAGCAACCTGTGGCTAGCTGACCACCCAAATTGCTTCCGCCGCAGGGCTTCCCAGATCGACGGTGGCTCCCTTTTCGTGCTCGCCTGCGTCGGCGGACTTGACGGCGACGGAGATCATGCCCGCGAAGTCGCGCCGCGCCAGCACCAGTAGCCGCGAATCCAGGCTGATGCCGACACTGTCGAAGTACCGCAACATCTCCGGATCGGAGTCCGAAATCCGGGCGACGACTCCGGTGTCGCCGTCGCGGCACATCGAGAGCTGACGCGCATCCGGCGTGGGAACGTGGCCGTCCGCGGCGGGAATCGGATCGCCGTGCGGATCGCGGGTCGGATGACCGAGCTTGGCGTCGATGCGGTCCAGCATGGTGTCGGACACCGCATGCTCGAGCACCTCGGCCTCGTCGTGCACTTCGTCCCAGCTGTAGCCGAGCTCGCGGACGAGGAAGGTCTCCATCAACCGGTGCCTGCGCACCATGGCCAGCGCAGCCTTCTGGCCGGCGTCGGTCAACGTCACTGCGCCGTACTTCTCGTGATCGACGAGACCCTGATCTGCCAGTTTGCGGATGGACTCGGACGCGGTACTCGCGGACACCCCGATCCGCTCGGCCAGCATCTTCGTGCTGACCTTCTCCCGCGACCATTCCTGGGCCGTCCAGATCACCTTGAGGTAATCCTGGGCGACCATCGTCAGGTCGTGCGGGTTACCGTTCGGGTTCACAGTGTCAAAGTTTAGGCAGTTGTCATCTGATGTGGCGATCTAGCGCGGCCGTGACGCCGGGCGCGCCGTAGGCTGGCGATGTGCAGCGCTGGCGGGGACAGGACGAGATCCCGACGGAC
>CAZOIX010000087.1:0-9559 GCA_964579685.1 uncultured Mycobacterium sp. | reverse complement strand
CGACGAACGCATGACGCGGCACAGCTGGCAGGCGTACCTGATCGCCACCGGCCAATTCGCCGAATGGGTGGACCGTGGCAGGCCGGCGCCCACCCACCGCAGGTGGAGCCGGTATCTACGCTGGGTCGCGGACAACTGCCAGATGAGCATCGTGCCCGGTGAGGTCACCAGGATCGCCGTGGACATCGCGGCGGGCGTGTCCCGGTGGGCATTGCACACACCCGAACGGACGGTGCTCGCCGACGGTGTGATGATCACCGGCCCGGGACAACCCGAGCGGTCGATCCTGCCGGGCAACCCCCGTGTGCTGTCGATTGCGCAGTTCTGGCACCGGGCCGCACGCAACGAGTTGACCGCCGAGCGCGTGGCGGTCATCGGCGGAGGCGAGACATCGGCCTCGATGCTCAACGAACTGTTCCGGCACAGGGTTTCGACGATCACCGTCATCTCGCCGCAGGTCACGCTATTCACGCGCGGCGAGGGATTCTTCGAGAACACGTTGTTCTCCGATCCCACCGGCTGGACCGGGCTCACGCTGGCGGAACGGCGGGACGCGTTGGGTCGCACGGACCGCGGGGTGTTCTCCGCGCGCGTGCAGGATGCGCTGCTGTCCGATGACAGGATCCGCCACCTGCGCGGCCGAGTGGCGCATGCGGTGCCGCGGGACAGCCGAATCCGGCTGACGCTGAGCACGAATCAGGGCGGTGAAAACCTCGAGACCGTGCATGGCTTCGATCTGGTGATCGACGGATCGGGTGCCGACGCGCTGTGGTTCGTGCCGCTGTTGGGGCAGGACGCACTGGATCTGCTCGAGCTCAGCCTGGGTGGCCCGCTCAACGGTGACGCCTTGCAGGAATTCGTCGGCGATGATCTGTCGATCACCGGTCTCACGCCAAAGCTGTTTCTGCCCGGCCTGTCCGGTCTGACGCAGGGGCCGGGCTTTCCCAACCTGTCCTGCCTGGGGCTGCTGTCAGACCGCGTACTCGGTGCCGACCTCCATACCGCGGCGACCGCTTCCACGCGCAATATTGCGCACAGGGTTGTGGGTTGATCGACATCGCAGCCGTGTGCGCAATCTCCGGCGCTCGCACTAGCCCCCTGCGGTCATCCGCCAGCCGGTGCTCTGCTCCTGCTGCCGCCAGAACTCGGCGAAACGGCCTGCGCGCCGGGTGAGTTCGTCGATCGTGCCCTGCTCGACAATCGCCCCGTCGTCGACGAACAACACGTGGTCGGCGTTGCGGATCGCGCTCGGACGGTGCGCGATGATGACACGGGTGCGTCCGCGTGGATCGTCTCTGATCGCGTCGGTGATGGCCGTCTCGTTCTCGGTGTCCAGCGCGCTGGTCGCCTCGTCGATCAACAACACCCCTGCCGGCTTCACCAGTGCCCTGGCGATGCTGACTCGCTGACGTTCGCCGCCGGACAGCGCCGCGCCCGCCTCGCCAACCCTGGTCGACTCGCCGTCGGGTAGCCGCGAGACGATTTCGTCGACTCGGGCCAGCGACATCGCGTGATGGACGTCCCTGTCGTCGGCGCCGGGGTGACCCGCGCGGACGTTGTCCTTGATCGGACCGTCGAACAGATACGGATGCTGGAACACCATGCTCACCATGTCTCGGCGGGTGGCGGTATCGAGATCGCCGATATCGGTTCCGTCGACCAGGATCTGGCCATGGTCGGGAGCGTGCAGGCCCGCGATGAGCGAAAGGATCGTGCTCTTACCCGAACCCGACGGTCCGACGATCGCTGTCGTGGTCCCGGGCTCGAGGACGAAGTCGAGGCCGCAGAGCACATCGGCGGTGTCGGAACCGTCGTAACGGAAGCTGACATCACGGAATTCGATTCGAGGCGAACGGCGGCCCACCGAGGAAGCCGAGCTGTCGACAGCGACCGCGGTGCGTGGAGCGTCGATGATGCGGCGCAGATTTGCCAGTACGCCCCGGCTGGATTCGACGGCGGTGGACAGGTCCGCCAGCACCGTGAACGGTTCCAGGAAACGCACCATGACGATCAGCAGCGCCACGGCCTCCGCGGCGCCGATCTCGCCGCGCACCGAGAGCATCGTGATCGTGCCTGCCAGCGCGAGGAGAGCGATCTGGCTCGCCACGCTGAACAGGAGCTGCCCGGGGATTCCGAACAGCAGCAGCCGCATCGTCGCGCCCTGCGCGGAGGTCACCGCCGCACCGGTCTGGCTTCGCGCCGATGTGGCCCGCCTGCTGGCCCGCAACGCCTGCTGGGTGCGTGCGAACTCCAGGATCCGTTCGGTCAGTGCGTTGTGCGTCCGCGAGTCAGCAGCATCGGCGGCCCGCACGATCCGCTGGCTTGCCACCAGCGCACCGAGCAACAGCGGAAGCGTGATCGCCGCCGCCACCCCCAGTTGCCATGAGACGAAGAACAACCCGGCCGTGATCGCGGCGGGCAACAGCACCGCACCGAGGAACGGTGTCAGCAGGTTGGCGGCGAACGCGACGACATCGGGAGCGCTCGCGGCGATCGCCTGACGCGCCATCGCGGTGTTGTCGGTGGTGAACCAGCCCAGCGGAATGTCGGTCAGCCGATCGGCCATGCGGTGCTGTGTGTCGTTGACCAGTGCGAAGCCGATGCGATAGCCGATGCGCGCCAAGACCATGTCGACGGTCCACCCGGCCGCGGTGGCCGCGGTCAGGGCGCCGAGCCACGTCAGCGCATCAGCGGGCACGGAACTGAACAGGGCGCCCAGCAGCGGCACCAACAGCAGCGCGCTCGTGGCGCGCAGGATCACCGAAACGAACGAGAGCACGGCGTAGGTGGTGAGCACGCCCCGGTGCGCGGCGGGGATCAGGCTGGCCAGATTGCGGATCATCGGGTGCCCTTCCCGCTGAGTGCGTCGTGCCTCGGAGCGTCACCGAGTCTGCTGTCCCACAGCTGACGGTAGCGGCCGTCAGCGGTGAGCAGTCCGGTGTGCGTACCGATTTCGGCGATGCGCCCGTGATCGAGAACCACGATTTGATCGGCCTCGGTGATGGTGTGCAGACGGTGGGCGATCACCAGCACGGTCCGATTGCGGATCAGGCGCCCCAGCGCTTGTTGCACAAGGTATTCAGACTCCGGATCGGCGAACGCGGTCGCCTCGTCCAGGATGAGGATCGGCGTATCGGCGAGCAGGGCCCGCGCGATGGTCAGGCGCTGGCGTTCGCCGCCGGACAGCGCACTGGCGGCCCCGAGCACGGTGTCATATCCGGCCGCCAGCCGCATGATCCGCTCGTGGATCTGCGCGTCGACCGCCGCGGCCTTGATGTCGTCGAGCCGCGCCTGTGGCCGGGCCAGCGCGATGTTGTCTGCGACGGTGCCGTGGACCAGTTGCACGTCCTGGAAGACGAAACCGACCTGGGTGTACAACTCGTCGGGCGTCAGCGATCGCACGTCGCGACCGTCGATTCGGATTGCGCCGGTGTCGACGTCGTGGAACCGCGCGAGCAGGGAAGCCAACGTCGATTTGCCCGAACCCGATGCGCCCACCAGTGCGGTCACCGTCCCCGGCCGCAGGGTGAAGTCGACGTCATGGATGACCGGAACCCCTGGGCGGTAACCGAAGCCGACGTTCTCGAAGGTGACGGTCCCGGGCGCGACGGCGGGGGAGGCCTGCGAGGTCTCGGTGACCAGTTCGTCCTCGTCGAGGGTGACGGCGATCCGGCGGGCGGCCTGCATGCCCTCGCGCAGACCGCCGAATCCGAACGCGATACCCAACAGTCGCGTGCCGAAGGTGGTTCCGAGGATGAGGAACGGAAGCAGCGTCATCGGCTCCATCGCACCGGAGATGACGAAAAGCGTTCCCGCCGAAGCGATGAGCCACAGGAATGTCGAGGGGCGCGTGACCAGATCCATGAAGGTCTTCTTGCCGATGAATGGCCGCTGCCAGACGTTGAGGAACTCGATGTAGTCGTCCAGGCTCCGGCGGAACGAGGAGGCTGCCGCGCCGCCGAACACCCTGATCACCGGCTGCCCTTCGAGATACGCCGCGGCCTCGCCGTTCATCCGCTCGGCCCACTTCGACGCCTCGGTGATCTTGGGGCCACTCTGGTAGACCATCGTCCACGTCGTGACGATGTAGACCAGGATCGGCAGCAGCAGGACCAACGCCAAGCGCCAGTCGACGACGAAGAGATACACCAGGACCGCGACCGGCGCGACGACGGCGGCGACGGCATCCGACACGGCGTGCGTCACGAGGTAGTGCAGCGCCAGGGTGTCGTCGGAAATGAGCTTCTTGACCGCACCCGATCCGCGTTGGGTGAACCATCCCAGCGGCACCCGCGCGAGCTTGTCGAGCAGCCGTCGGCGAACCGTTGCGCTGAAACGCATGTCGACCACGTGCAGCCACAGCAGAAGTGCGGCGCCGAGCACGGTGCCCGTCGTGAGGAGCACGACAAAGACGATCAGCGTGCCCCGCAGCGCGGGCTCGCCTGCTCCCGCCAACAGCTGCCTGGCCAGCTCGACCAACACGACGAACGGCGCCAGCTGCACCAAGGTGATGAGCAGCTCGAGGACGCCGGTGGCGATCAGCTGCGGCTTCACCGGCGCCAGCAGATCCTTGGCCGCCTGCGATCGCCAGCGTCCCCTGGAGCCGGTGGTGGGGATCGTGGTCGCCTCCGTCGGCGGCATAGCGGCCGCGCCGTCGCGCTCGTCGCCGCCGCGGCGACTGCCCATTTCGCGGCCGTGCGTCCAGTACGCCTGCGCGTGCAGATCGGTCTTGGGAAATCCGAATGCCTCGCGCAGCCGCTTGCGAAGGTGCTTGAGCGACCCGGCCTCGGGGCCCGCCCACGCATACCAATCCGACCAGTCCCGGTCCTCGATCGCCGCCGCGAGGGTGAGCTCGTCGGCCCTGTCGACCCGGTGCAGACGGCGACGCGGATGGTCGGCGATCGGAATGAGGTCGTCGTCGGCGGTGTGGCGCTCGAGGTACACCTCGACGTCGACGTCGGCCGGTATGACCGCCAGGATCGAGTTGATGGCGGGTATCGATGCGGAGTCGCCGATCAGCAGAAAGCCCGCGGGTAACTCGTCGGGCACATGAAATCCCCTGGATCCCAGCGATACGACGGGAAGGGTCATGCCGGGTTCGGCTCTGGCGGCCCAGTGGCTGGCAGGTCCGGACGGTTCGTGCAGGACGACATCGATGACGAAGCGGCCCGACTCCGGATCCGCCGACACGATCGTGTAGACGCGTTGGAACTCGCTGTCGCCGCCCTCGGGGTCGGGAAACCAGAACCGCAGGAAGGCCGTTGGTTCCACCGTGACGTCCTCGAACAGGGTCGGTGAGGACATCGTGATCCTGACGAAGTGCGGTGCGACGCGCGCTACCTCGAGGACGGTGGCCTCGTGGTCACGCCCCCCGAAGCCGCGCAGTAGGGCTCCCTGCAGGCCTCTTCCCATATCCAAAGTCCTCTGGTCGGCGGATGCGGTTAGTTAGCCTAGCCTAACTTGGCTTGAATCCGGTCCGTCCCCTCGGCCGGCCGCTCTGGGCTCTACCGTGGTGGCCGTGACGACACCCCGGTGTTCACGCAAGCGTCTCCTCACCGCCGCCGCCGTGTCGTGGATCGCGGCAGCCGTCGTCTTTGTCGTCATCGAGGGTGTCGCAGCGGCCGCCGTCCCGTCGTACAGCTACATCGCGCAGTACATCAGCGTGCTGGGCGTCCCCGAATGGTCCCCGCGCGCAGCGCTGATGAACTGGGCGTTCTACCTGCAGGGCGGGCTGTTTCTGGTGGGGACGGTGTTGGTGATCCGCGCCGTCCGCGCGTCTTGGGCGGGTGCGGTCTTCCTGCTGCTGACCGCCGTCAACGCCGTCGGCAATGGTCTTGTCGGCTATGTGCACGGGTTCTCGCCACTGTGGAATGACGGATACGAGTGGCTACACGGATTCGGCGCATTCCTGGCGATAGGCGGCGGCAATGCCGCGATCGTGGTGGGTTCGCTGGTGGTCGGCCGGGCGGTGGCGACGCGCTGGTACCCGCCCGTCGGGGCGTTGATCGGGGTGGCGGGTCTGGTGATCGCGGTGATGCTGCAGACCTACAGCAGATGGGCGCCCGATTTCGGACATATCGGCCTGGTCGAGCGGGCGTGTGTGTACACGATCATGGCCTGGCAGTTTTTCACGGGAGTCGTGTTGTTGATCCGACCGCTGGTGGCTACATCGAAACCTGTTCGGACATAGGCAGATCCATGTCGAACACCCGCGCGTGCAGCACTGTCCGATTACGCAATGCCGAGCGTACGGCGCGGTGCAGTCCGTCCTCGAGGTAGACATCGCCCCTCCACCGCACCGCGTGGGGGAAGAGGTCGCCGTAGAACGTCGAGTCCTCCGACAGCAACCGGTCGAGCGCCAGCACCGTCGTGGTCATCACCAGTTCGTCCAGCCTGATCTGCCTGGGCGGGATCTGTGCCCACTGCCGATGCGACAGTCCGTGCTCGGGGTAGGGCCGGCCGTCGAGGACACCCTTGAAGATCATCGGGCATCACACCCCCGCGTCGTCCCCCGAGGCAAACGCATCACCTTCGGAAGGCTATCGCAACAGCGCGTGCGGCACGCTGGCAGCGGCTCGCGCGGTATCGCCGCTGATGATGACCGTAAAATGAAACGAACGCGGTACGAGAGGCAGGTGAACGCATGGGTAGCGCCGAAGATCGTCGATTCGACGTGCTGCGCGCGATCGTCGCCGACTTCGTGGCCACCAAGGAGCCCATCGGATCGAAATCGCTCGTCGAGCGCCACAACCTCGGTGTCTCCAGCGCCACCGTTCGCAACGACATGGCCGTGCTGGAGGCCGAGGGCTATATCGCCCAGCCGCACACCAGCTCTGGCCGGGTGCCCACCGAAAAGGGCTACCGCGAATTCGTCGACCGACTCGAGAAGGTCAAGCCGCTGTCATCGGCCGAACGGCGCGCGATCCAGGGCTTCCTGGAATCCGGGGTCGACCTCGACGACGTGCTCCGCCGCGCGGTGCGGTTGCTCGCCCAGCTGACGCGTCAGGTCGCGATCGTGCAGTACCCGACGCTGTCGACATCATCGGTGCGACACCTCGAGGTGGTCGCGTTGACACCGGCACGGCTGCTGCTGGTCGTCATCACCGACACCGGCCGCGTCGACCAGCGCATCGTCGAACTCGGCGACGCCCTGGACGAGCACGACGTGGCCACGTTGCGCGATCTGCTGGCGCAGGCTCTGGAGGGCAAGCCGCTGGCGGCGGCGTCGATCGCGGTCGCCGATCTCGCCTCCGGACTCAACGACAAGAGCGGGCTGGCCGACGCGGTCGGACGGTCGGCAACCATGCTGGTGGAGACGTTGGTCGAGCACAGCGAGGAGCGCCTGATGCTCGGCGGCACCGCCAACCTCACCCGCAACACCGCGGACTTCGGCGGGTCACTTCGATCGGTGCTGGAGGCTCTCGAAGAGCAGGTGGTGGTGCTGCGACTGCTGGCGGCCCAACAGGAGGCCGGCAAGATCACGGTGCGGATCGGCCACGAGACCGAAGCCGAGGCGATGGCGGGCACGTCGGTGATTACCACCGCATACGGAAGTTCGGGCAAGGTGTACGGCGGCATGGGTGTGCTGGGACCGACCAGAATGGACTATCCGGGAACTATCGCCAATGTCGCCGCGGTTGCTCTCTACATCGGGGAAGTCTTAGGCAGCCGCTAGAACCGGCTTCGAATCAGGACGGAAAGGTCAGGCAAGGTCAGCGTGGCACGCGACTATTACGGGCTGCTCGGGGTGAGCAAGGGTGCGAGCGATGCGGAGGTCAAGCGCGCCTATCGCAAATTGGCTCGGGAACTTCATCCCGACGTCAACCCCGACGAGGCCGCCCAGGCGCGGTTCAAGGAGATCAGCGCCGCCTACGAGGTGCTCAGCGATCCGGAGAAGCGCCGCATCGTCGACCTGGGAGGCGATCCGCTGGAATCCGCCGCTGCCGCAGGCAACGGGTTCGGCGGCTTCGGTGGGCTCGGCGACGTGTTCGAGGCTGTCTTCGGCGGCGGGGCCACGTCGCGGGGACCCGTGGGCCGGGTGCGGCCCGGGTCGGATTCGCTGCTACGGATGCGGCTGGAGCTGTCGGAGTGCGCGACCGGCGTGACCAAACAGGTCACCGTCGACACCGCGGTGCTGTGCGACCTGTGTCAGGGCAAGGGCACCAACGGCGATTCCAAGCCGGTCACGTGTGACACCTGCCACGGTCAAGGTGAGGTGCAGACCGTGCAGCGCTCGCTGCTGGGCCAGGTGATGACGTCCCGACCGTGCCCGGTCTGCGGCGGGGTCGGCGAGGTCATCCCCGATCCGTGTCATCGCTGTGGCGGCGACGGCCGGGTGCGCGCACGTCGCGAGATCAGCGTCAAGATCCCTGCGGGCGTCGGTGACGGGATGCGCGTGCGTCTTGCCGCACAGGGCGAGGTCGGGCCCGGCGGCGGACCTGCGGGCGACCTCTACGTCGAGGTCCACGAGAAGGCCCACGAGGTCTTCGTCCGTGACGGCGACGATCTGCACTGCACCATCTCGGTGCCGATGGTCGACGCGGCGCTGGGCGCCACCGTCACCGTCGACGCGATCCTCGACGGCCCGACCGAGATCACGATCGCAGCGGGCACACAACCGGGCCAGGTCACCACGCTCCGCGGACATGGAATGCCGCACCTGCGATCCGGGGTGCGGGGAGACCTGCACGCCCACATCGATGTGGTGGTGCCGTCGCGGCTGGATCACGAGGACATCGAACTGCTGCGCAAGCTCAAGGAGAAGCGCACCCGCGACACCGCGGAGGTGCGGACCGCGAACGCGAACTCCTCCAGCGGCGGACTTTTCAGCCGGCTACGCGAAACGTTCACCGGTCGCTGAGAGCCCGTGACCGGGGACCCCATCGCTTCTCCCGTCGCCGGAGCGCTCTTCTACGTAGACGCGTTGCCGTCGGTAGGTGAGCTCGCCGTGGTGGACGGCGACGAAGGTTTCCACGCGGCCAATGTCCGCCGGCTGCGGTCCGGCGAGAAGCTCGACCTCAGCGATGGTGCGGGCGAGGTCGCGCGATGCGTCGTCCAAGACGTGGGCAATGGTCGGCTGACCGCCCGGGTGGTCGACCGCCGAACCATCGCGGCACCGACGCCGAGGATCACCGTCGCGCAGGCGCTACCCAAGTCGGACCGTTCCGAATTGGCGATCGAGTTGGCGACCGAGGCCGGTGCGGATGCCTTCATCGCGTGGCAGGCGTCGCGCTGCGTGGCGCGCTGGGACGGACAATCCCGCATCGACAAGGGCCTGCGCCGCTGGCGGGCCGTGGCCAGGTCGGCCGCGCGGCAATCGCGGCGGGCACACATCCCGACCGTCAGCGGCGTGGTGTCCACACACCAGCTGGTCGAGCGGGTGCGCGACGTCGAGGTGACGCGGGTGCTGGTGCTGCACGAATCGGCGACACGATCGATCACCGAGGTGTCCGTGGCAGAAGCCGAGTCGCTGCTGCTTGTCATAGGACCGGAAGGCGGCATCGCCGACGACGAGATCGAGGCACTGTCGGGGGGGGGCGCGGCGGTCGTTCGGCTCGGC
>CAZOIX010000086.1:0-9563 GCA_964579685.1 uncultured Mycobacterium sp. | reverse complement strand
CATCGGTTTCGGAGCGCGACGCATCTTCGACGCCGATCCGATGGAGGCGAAGTACGTCAACACCCCCGAGACCGTGCTCTACAAGAAGTCGTCGGTGTTGTTCGGTCTCGACCTGGCCAAGCGTGACATCGCCAAGGGCCACCAGGCGGTCGTGGTCGAGGGCTACACCGACGTGATGGCGATGCACCTGTCCGGGGTGACGACTGCCGTCGCCTCCTGTGGCACGGCGTTCGGCGACGAGCATCTGGCGATGCTGCGGCGACTCATGATGGACGACAACTTCTTTCGCGGCGAGCTGATCTACGTCTTCGACGGCGACGCCGCGGGACGCGCGGCCGCGGTCAAGGCCTTCGAGGGCGAACAGAACCTGGCCGGGCAGTCCTTCGTCGCCGTGGCTGACGACGGGATGGATCCGTGCGATCTGCGGCTCAAGGCCGGCGACACGGCGCTGCGCGACCTCGTGGCGCGTCGCACCCCGCTGTTCGAATTCGCCATTCGCACCGCGCTCGGCGAGCACGACCTCGACAGCGCCGAAGGGCGCGTCAACGCCTTGCGACAGTGCGTGCCGATGGTCGCGCGGATCAAGGAGCCCATGCTGCGCGATGAGTACGCCCGCCGACTCGCGGGTTGGGTGGGCTGGGAGGACGTCGCCCAGGTGATCGGCAGGGTGCGGGAGGAAGCACAGAAGCGTGGTATGCCCGAGCGCGGAGGTCGTCGTCGCGCCCAGGTGCCCGAACAGTCCGCACCGCGGCAGGCCCGCTCAGCGGCGCCCGCCGCCCACCGACCCGATCCGGCCGATCCCACGCTGTGGCCTCAGCGCGAAGCGCTCAAGTCCGCCCTGCAGTACCCGGCGCTGGCCGGACCGGTGTTCGACTCGCTGACCGTGGAGAGCTTCACCCACCCGGGCTACGCCGCAGTCCGGGCCGCGATCGGCGCGGCCGGCGGCGCCGCCGCGGGTCAGTCGGGTGGCCAGTGGATCGACGCGGTCCGCGGGCAGACGGCATCCGAGGCGGGCGCGGGCCTGGTGAACGAACTCGGCGTGGAAGCCATCAACGTCGACGACGATGAAAAGATGCCCCGCTACATCGCCGGGGTGCTGGCCCGGTTGCAGGAAGTGTGGGTCGGACGCCAGATCGCCGAGGTCAAGTCCAAACTGCAGCGCATGTCGCCGGTGGAACAGGGCGACGAGTATCACGCGCTGTTCGGCGACCTGGTCGCGATGGAGGCTTACCGTCGCAGCCTGCTGGAACAGGCCAGCGGCGACGACCTCACTGCGTGAACCCGGGTAACGCGATAGGGTGGGCCCGCGATCAACCGTCGGGGAACGGTAAGGAAGGCACACTCGTGACAATGACCAAGAACCGGGCGCGGAAACTCATTGCTGCAGGTGCCTTCGCGGTGGCCGCGGTGGCGGCACCCTTGGCCGCATCGGCGCTGACCTCGACTGATGGTTCCGGCGCAGTGGCCCTACCCCCGGGATGCCTGGCGTGGTTCGGCAATCAGGAAGACGGCAAGTGCATGGGGTACTCCCAGGGCAACGGCGTGGGCTTCGGCTCACCGGGCATCGGCTTCAATGGCCAGAACGGTGGAGGCATCGGAGTCAACACCGGCCCGATGCTGCCCGGCACGACCATCAGCCAGGGGATCGGCTAGCGCACCCGTCGCTGCTGCGCGGCCTCTGGCGGCGCCTCCGGTCCGATCACGGCGGTACCGTGGTCGATTTCTGTCAGCGTGACCATCGGTGGATCCGGTGACACCCGATCGGCGATCCTGCGACGGCCTGCGTCGATCACGGCCTTGGCCGCCGGGCTCTCGGTGACCGCCTTGTACGTACCGGCGATCTGTTCGTAACGGCGCCGGCCCGCCTTGGTGCCCAATACGTAGCCGACAGCCAAAACGGCGAGATACCGGATCACAGGTCCCCTCCCGGACGACGGTGCAACATCACCATCCTGCCTCACTTGCCTGGGTGCGTGCTGGGCGGCGGCGTATTGGCGGGGCGAGAGGGAGGTGCGCTAGAGTCATCCCTCGGCCCGCGCTATCACGACATCGCGGGTGAGCCGTCCCCTGTAGCTCAATTGGCAGAGCATTCGGCTGTTAACCGAAGGGTTGCTGGTTCGAGTCCAGCCGGGGGAGCAATCGAAAACGTGCGCATGTGCGTTCAATTCGACGGCCGCGGTCGACCAATTTTCCTTACCTGACGGATAGGAAACCCTGTCGAACCGACGCAGAAGTCTGGCTTCCCGGCGATTACGGAAGCACCGCGTGGATCTGCATCATTGCTCCAACAAGCCACGCGAAGGAGAACACCCATGACCGCATCGGTCCGATATCACCGTCTCGTACGGCGGCTCGCCGTCGCCGTTCTGGCGATCGGCGCGCTTGGGCTCACGACACCTCTGGCCGCGGCCGACTCTTTCGGCTCCGCAGTAGGCAATGCCACCGACGCCGTCCACGCGCCTCCGGCGAAGCGGAGTGCGCCCGCCCCGGCGCCGAAGCCGGACACCAGCGGGCCCGCCGAGAGGAATCGCGAGTCCGACGCATGACCACTCGGCCCCGCCACACGACCCCCCTTACGTGTGGCGGGGCCGAGCTTCGTGCGTATGGCGCGTCCAAGAAATCTCCAAGGCACATCGTTGAGGCTCAGCACATGTTGATACGACGCACCTCGCACTGGATCCTCGGTACCGCGATGGCCGCAGCCGTCGCTCACTTCACGTCAATGACCCAGAATCTGGCCGACGCCTTCGAACCCGATCTCGAGGCAGCATGGCAGACCTTGCCGCTGCCGCATGCCACCGCCAAGCACGCCGTGTGAGTGCCGGCTACCAACAGGCTTGATGCCGGTCGGCCTGGAACAGGTTGTCGGCGACGCACTCTCCCGCGTCGGCGACGACAAGATTGCGCACCTGCCAGTAGAGGTCGGTGGTGGCGCGGGTGGCCAGGATCGCGGCCAGGTCGTAGTTGTTGATCGGCGGGTTGGAGCCCGGCACCATGATGCTGCCGCGGGCGGTGTTCCAGTTGTCCTTGTTCAACGTCGAGTGACACTCCGCGACACCGGGTGGCGGACCTGAAGGCGGGCATCCGCCGATCGGGTCGTCGTGGTTGGCCTGGACGTCGAAGAAGCCGGTGTGCAGATCCGGCGGAAGCGTCGCCGGATCGCAGGTGGGCATCAGCGGCGGCGGCATGCGGTCGGGCTGGTCGATGGCGATGTTGTCCTCCACCCAGTTGGAGTGGGAGTAGAAGTCCTGCAGCGCGTGTGCGAGTCCGCCGAAGGCGGCGCGTGCGGCCGGTCCGTCGGCCAGATCACTACCGCCAGGGCCGGTGGGCTTCGCGCCGGACAGGATGATCGGGGTGAAGAAGTTCCACGCTTGCGTGGTCATGTTGCAGATGTCGACGGGATTGTTGGCGCCGTCGATGTGGCGGAACTTGTCAAAGAAGAATGCGTCGCTGCCCACCGCTCCTGCGCCCGGCGGCGGACCGACCAGGATCTGGGTCATCGCGGATTGATCGACGCCGAGCGGCGTGAGCGCATCGCGGGTGATGCGTTCGTGGTTCTGGATCTGAAACGCCTGCGCCGGTGGGGCGAGCGCACCGATGACGGCAGCAGTGGCGGCGACCGAGAAAGCCAACCTGAACCAGCGGGACGAGAACATCGAAGTACCCCCTTCGAGCCTGGCAAGTCCGCGTGGACGTACCGCCGAGAATTCTCTCAGCGTCTATGCAGGGGAATCCCAGAAATCGGCAAATTGTGGCGCTCGGCGCCCTAGGTTTCGACGATGTTCTCCGGGTGCAGCATCTCGGCGTACCGCAGCTGCTCGGGGATGCCGAATCCGTCCACCAGCAGCTCGGCATGCGGCCGCAGGTTGCGGCACCGCTCGTTGATGCCCCGGGTGACGGCCTTGGCGCGTTCGGTCGACAGGAAGCGGTGCTCCATGAACCACGCCCTGTCCTCTTCCATGACGGACAGCGCATACAGGTCGCAGACCATGTTCAGGATCTCGCGTGCCTCGTCGTCCTCGCAGGCGTCGATGCCCGCGACGAACGATTCGAGGATGATGCGGTCGATGTGTGCCCGCGCGGCGTGCAGCACATGGTCCTGCACCGAGTTGAACGCGTCGAAGGCGCTCATCTCCTTGGATTTGCCTTGCAGTCGGCGCGCCACGGTGGCGAGCATGTACTCCTCGCGGTCCTCGAACATCTTCACCTGGGTACCGCGGTTGAAGAGGCTGCCCTCCTCCTCGTTGTCCTGCCGGGTGTCGAGGATGGTTTGCATGATCGTCTCTGCCGCAGTGCGTTTGAGCACGCGTTCACCGGCGAAGTTGGCCGCGAACCGCACCCACTCGACGGGACTCATGCCCTTGATGTCATCGGCGTAGGCCGTGAGCAGCTCCTTGGCGACGAGCTGGGTCAGCACGTGGTTGTCACCTTCGAACGTGGTGAACACATCGGTGTCGGCCTTGAGTGCGATGAGCCGGTTCTCGGCGAGATACCCTGCGCCGCCGCAGGCTTCGCGTGCCTCCTGGATGGCGCGGGTCGCGTGCCAGGTGTTGGCGGCTTTCAGGCCCGCCGCCCGCGACTCCAGCTCGCGCTGCTCCTCGGCGTCGGGGTCGTCGGCCGTCTGCAGCTCGTGGCACTTGGCCACCAGCTCGTTTTGTGCGAATTGCAGCGCATAGGACTTGGCGATCAGTGGGAAGAGCCTGCGCTGATGCACCAGGTAGTCCATGATCAGCACTTCGCGGTCGGCACCCGGGGCTTCGAATTGCCTGCGCTCCAACGCATACCGGGTCGCGATATCGAGCGCGACACGGGCGGCGGCTCCCGCGCTGCCACCGACGGTGACCCGGCCGCGGATCAACGTGCCGAGCATCGTGAAGAACCGCCGGCCCTGGTTCTCGATCGGCGAGGAGTAGGTTCCGTCCTCGGCCACGTCGGCGTACCGGTTGAGCAGGTTCTCGCGCGGAATGCGGACTTGATCGAATTGAATGCGTCCGTTGTCCACGCCGGGGAGGCCGCCCTTGTAGTGGCAGTCGCCGGTCGTCACGCCGGGCAGATCGTTACCGTCGTCGTCGCGGATCGGCACCACAAAGCAGTGCACCCCGTGCCCTTCGCCGTCGGGTGTGATCAACTGCGCGAAAACCGCGGCGACACGGGCGGTTTGGGCGGCACCGCCGATGTAGTCCTTACGCGACGTGCGGGTGGGGGAGTCGATCACGAACTCCTGAGAAGACGGATCGTAGGTGGCGGTGGTCTCCAAGGCCTGCACGTCGCTGCCGTGCCCGGTCTCGGTCATCGCGAAGCAGCCCAGCAGGTCCAGGTCGATGATCCGCTGCACGTACGCCTCATGGTGGCGTTCGGTGCCGAGGTTCTCGATGGCCCCACCGAACAGACCCCACTGCACACCCGCCTTGACCATCAGCGACAGGTCGGACATGGCGAGCATCTCGATCTGGGTGACCGCCGCGCCGACGTCGCCGTTGCCGCCGTGTTCCTTCTTGAATCCGTCCTCGGCCGCCCCGTGCGCGGCCATGATCTTCAACTGTTCGGATACCTTGGTGCGGGCGATGACGGGGTTCGGTGTGTAATGCGGCCGGAAGACCTCGCTGGAGAGTTCCTCCCGCATCTTGTTCTTCACATCGCGCCAGCGGCCGTCGAGGGTGTTACGCAGATGATCCGCAGTGGTGGTCATAACTCGACGGTAACCCTTTCTGGGGCCCCGGAAACTGTGATGGGGCAAACATAGCCAAACCTAGCTAGACCAGGCGAAACCTGTAGCGTTGAATCATCCCCATGTCCGCACCGACAGGCGTACCGCACTTGGGCACGCACCGGCACGCCGATGTGACGGGGGGCTGGCTGCGCGCCGCGACGTTCGGCGCGATGGATGGACTCGTCAGCAACACGGCCCTCATCGCGGGTGTCGCCGCCGCGGCCGGCGCGCACACCGTGGTCATCAGCGGTGTCGCGGGCCTACTGGCCGGCGCATTCTCGATGGCGCTGGGTGAGTACACGTCGGTCGCCACCGCCAACGAGCAGATCGAATCCGAGGTTCTTGTCGAGCGCCGGGCGTTCCGCAAGCATCCGCAGGCCGAAAAAGCCGAGCTGGTGGAGATGCTGGTGGAGATGGGGATGCACCGCGACACCGCGACCAAGGCCGCCGAGGAAGTGCATCGCGACGAAAACGTCGCACTGAACTTCCACCTCGTGCAGGAGCTCGGCGTGGATCCGCGCGAGAAGCCGTCGCCCTGGGTGGCAGCCGGTTCGTCGTTCGTCATGTTCGCGATCGGGGCGATCATCCCGTTGATCCCGTACCTGCTCGGATTCGAATCGCTGTGGGCGGGACTGTTGTGCGGCGGCGTCGGCCTCCTCATCGCGGGCGGGCTGGCGTCACGCTTCACGAGACGTCCGCTCTGGTTCGCGTCGCTGCGGCAGCTGGCGTTCGGCGCCGTCGCGATCGCCGCCACTTACGCCGTGGGAAGTCTCATCGATACTGTGCTGTAGTGCACAAGCTCAGCCGAGTCGCTGCGGCGTGCTGCCTGCTACTGCCGGTGTGCGGGGTCGCGCACGCCACCGCCGAACCGACGTATCTCGGCCAGCGCGACGTCGCTTCGGACACGGTTTTCCAGGGCACCGACGTCGGCGGCCTGTCGGCTATCTCGTACGACCCCGACGCCGGCCTCTATTACATCATCAGCGACGACCGCTCGTCGAAGAATCCCGCGCGGTTCTACACCGCGCGAATAGCGTTGTCGGACGGGGCGATAAGTGACGTCGAGTTCGTTTCGACACACCCGTTTCTGGACGTGAACGGTCAGACGTTCCCGCCGCTGGACACCGCCGTGCGACCGCCGGTGGTACCGCCGGACCCGGAGGGCATCGCCTTCGACGGGCGGCAGCAGCTGCTGTACTGGTCCAGCGAAGGCGAACGCATCACCGACGCGCCGGACGGACCGGTGTTGCTCGACCCCTGGGTGCGGATCGCCACTCTCGACGGTGGCTATGTCGGTGACTTCGCACTGCCGCCGATGCTGCGCATGTCCGTCGACCACGCGGGACCCCGGCAGAACAACGGGCTGGAGGGCCTCACGCTGTCGCCCAGCGGACGCTACCTGTGGGCCGCCATGGAGGGGCCCGGCTACAACGACGGCGAACCCCCGAGCCAGAGTGTCGGGGCCCTGACGCGGATCACTCGCTTTGACGTCGAATCACGTGTGGCGACAGCACAATACGCGTATCCGTTGGATCCCGTTACCGCAGGCCCGGGCGGCGGCAACGGCCTCACGGACCTGGTCGCGCTCGACGACGGGGACTTCCTCGCGATCGAACGCGGCTACGGCACTCATGTCGCCGCGCGGCTCTACCGGGTCAGCGTCGGCGATGCCGAGGACGTGCTGGCCCGGCCGTCACTGGTCGGGGCCTCGGTGCGGACGATGCAGAAGACCCTGCTCGCAGATCTGACGAGCACCGTGCACCCGCTGGACAACGTGGAGGGCCTCACGTTGGGGCCGGCGCTGCCCGACGGACGCCGATCGCTGGTCCTGGTCAGCGACGACAATTTCTCGCCGACCCAGATCACTCAGTTCCTGGCCTTCGCGCTATGAATCGCTGCCGACGCTGATCGCGGTGGCCTCGCTCACGTCGTCGAAGTCCTCGTCGGCGTCGATGCCGGTGAGGTGCGAGCGACTGAGCGCCAGGACGACAGCACCCAGCAGCACCGCCGCGGCGCCGACCCAGTACGGGACGTGCACGTTGACCCGCTCGCCGAGCACACCTGCCAGCCACGGCGCCAACGCGGCGCCGGAGAACCGCACGAAGCTGTAAGCCGCAGAGGCCACACCTCTTTCGACGGGGGCCGCCTTCATCACCGTTTCGGTGATCAGCGTGTTGTTGATCCCGATGAACAGGCCGGCCACCACGACGCATGTCGCGAGCACCGTCTTGTTCTCGGTGCCGACGGCCATCACCACCAGGGTTGCCGTCATCGCCAGCAGGTTCACCAGCAGTGTCGGCACGGTGCCGAAGCGATGTTGGAGTCGCGGCGCGACGATCACCGACGTGAACGCCAACGCGATACCCCAGCCGAAGAAGATCAGCCCGATCTCGTGGGCGCTCATGTCGAGGGGAAACGGCGTGAACGCCAGCAGCGTGAAGAAGCCGAAGTTGTAGAGCAGCGCCGTGATTGCCACGCCGAGCAGTCCACGGTGGCGCAGCGCGCGGAACGGATCGGCCAATGTGGTGGCCCGCTCGGCCGGTGGCGTCGACGGCAGCAGGAACGCGGTGACGACGACCGCGAAGGCCATCAGCGCCGACACGCCGAAGAACGGCCCGCGCCACGAGATCGATCCGAGGACACCGCCGACCAGCGGGCCGACCGCGATGCCCAGCCCGAGTGCGGCTTCGTACAGGATGATCGCCTGCGCCACCGAACCGCGCGCCGAGTTGACGATGGTGGCCAATGCGGTGGCGAGGAACAGCGCGTAGCCCAGGCCCCAGAGTGCTCGCCAGCCAACGATTTCCATCACGGTGTCCGACATTCCGGCCAACCCCGCACCCGCGATGATCACCACCAGGCCCAGCAGCAATGTCCGTTTGGAGCCGATCCGGCTGGCCACCACACCGGTGATGAGCATGGCGATGCCCATCACCGCCATGTAGCTGGTGAACAACAGCGACACCTGCGACGGCGACGCGTCGAGGTTATCGGCGATCGGCTTGAGGATCGGGTCGACGAGACCGATGCCCATGAACGCGACAACGGACGCGAACGCCACGGCCCAAACAGCGTTGGGTTGACGCCACATATGGCTCCTTTTTCCTTTGCTTGCGATTTCGGTGCGCTAAGTCACGCTGAGCGACAGTTAGCGCACCGAAATCGCACTCACTTGGCGGTGGTGGGGGACGACGCGTCCGCGAGGAGGCCACGCATCACCCGGACCGCCTCGCCGAGCGTCTGCCGGTCGGCGGCATCGAGACGCTCGAGGTACGGGTCGACGGCGGCGGCGCGGTCCACCCGAACCTGCCTCAGCGTTTCGACTCCCTTGGGGGTGATCTGGATCAGCACGGCGCGCGCATCGTCGGGGTCGACGGTGCGTGACACGAAACCCCCGTCCTCGAGCCTGCGTACCTGCGTGGTCATCGTCGGCTGGCTGCAGTGATCGAGCGCCGCGAGGTCAGATATCCGGGCCGCGCCTTGATCCTCGATGGTGGACAGGAGTCGCGCCTGGGCGTACGGCAGCGGCAGCCGGGCCCGTTGGGTGGCGAGTCGATTGATCCGGGCGACCACGGACAGCAGGTCAGCGCCGAGGGTCTGAGTCATAGCTCCCCAGGTTACATAGTTTCACTATGCAACTCAAACGGACTGCAGGTCGCAGCGCGGCGATGAACACTCTTAGAGTCCGACTGGCAGAATCGTGCAATGGCCGTGACCGGGGATTCGAGCATGTCTCGACGTTCCGGTGCCTTGAGTCCGGCCGAACTCGCGCAAGCGTCGGTCATCGCGGCCCTGTCCGCCGCCACGGCGATCATCGCGGTCGTCGTTCCGTTTGCCGGCGGTCTTTCACTGC
>CAZOIX010000085.1:1575-9606 GCA_964579685.1 uncultured Mycobacterium sp. | reverse complement strand
GGATACGGTCGCTCGGACAAGCTCGCCGAAGCCTCGGCCTACACCTTTCGTCGGCACGTGGACTGGTTCGCGGCACTGGTGGACGGCCTCGACCTGCACCATGTGACGCTGGTGGTCGAGGACTGGGGCGGCCCGATCGGGTTGAGCGCGCTGGCCCGCGAACCCGACCGGTTCGCGGGGGTCGTCGCAACGAACACCGTCCTGTTCACGGGCGACCCTGCATTGGCAGGCAGGCTCACATGGGCGCATCACTGCATCGACCAGGATCGGATGGTCCTGCAGGAAGCGCTGCTCGACTATGTCGCGTTCTATCAGCGTTCGCCCGACATCAACCCAAGCCTGTTCGTCGACGCTGAGGCCGGTCCGCTGCGCGCCGACGTGCGCGCCGCCTACGACGCGCCCTACCCCGACCGCAGCTACAAGGCCGGGCTGCGCCACATGACCGCGCTCATCCCGCTCACCCGCAACGACCCCGGTGCGGCGATCGGACGGGACACCATGGCCACGCTGCGGCAGTGGGAACGGCCCTTCCTCACCGCATACTCCGACAGCGACTCCTCGACTCGAGGGTGGGAGACGGTGTTCCAGGAGCAGATTCCCGGCGCCAGGAACCAGGAACACGTCACGATTTCCGACTCGGGGCACTTCGTCGCCGAACAGAAGGGCAAAGAGCTGGGCACCGTGATCGCCCAATTCGTCAGCCGGACAGACTAACTCGGCGCAGGTAAGCGCAGGACCAGGCGCGCACCGCCCATCGGGCTGGCCTCCATGGCCGCCGTGCCCCCGTGCAGGTCGGCCTGCTGGGCGACCAGGGCCAACCCGAGTCCCGAACCGGACCGTGCGGCCGTCGATCCCCGGGAGAATCGCTCGAAGATGGCCGCCCGCTCCTCTTCCGGCACTCCCGCACCGTTGTCATCGACGACGATCTGCACTCCCTCGCCGGAACTGTATGCGGACAGCCGGATTTCGGCCGCACCGCCGTGTTTGACCGCATTGGTGATGGCGTTGTCGATGACCAGCCGCAACCCGGCAGGCAGGCCCACCATCAGGACGGTGGTCGGCGATGCCAGCGTGACGTGCAGATCGGGATAATTGCGCATCGCGTCGTGCGCCGCGCGGTCCAGCAGTTCGGTGATGTCGACCGGGACGAAGTCATCGACGGTCGTCAACTCCCCTTGTGCGAGGCGTTCCAGCGCGGTGAGGGTCGCCTCGATCCGGGTCTGCGTCCGCATCACATCGGCGATGACCTCCTGGCGTTGCTCATCGCGCATCTGGAGGGTGGAAAGCACCTCGAGATTGGTGCGCATGGCCGTCAGCGGCGTGCGCAATTCGTGGGAGGCCACGGCGGCGAAGTCACGGGCCGACTCGAGCGCCGCCCTGGTGCGCTGCTGTTCGTCGCCGATACGGGCGAGCATCCCCTCCACCGCCTCGGCGATCTCGACGGCTTCCTGCACACCGCGCACCTGCACCTCGTCGGGATTCGACTGAGCATTGATGGCCCGGGCCTGCTGCGCGAGCAGCCGGAAGGGGTTGATCATGATCGACCACATCACCCACCCGACCAGGACCGTGCCGATGATGACCCCGCCGCAGATCAACAGCACGCGGCGGTGGAGTTCGTTGATGCGGCGCTGCGTTTCGGCGACGGGCGCGCCGACGGCGATCATCGCGTCGCCCGCGACGAACGTCCGAACCCGGTACTCGACGCCGTCGATGGTCGTGTTCGCGTAACCGACGGGGAATTCCGGCAGCACGACGTCAGCGGGTATCGACACGGTGATGCCGTCGATGCGAGCGGTGCGCACCAGATTGCCGTCGGGCGCCTGCGCCTGATCGGCTCCCGTCTGTTGGGCGGCACGCAGGAGTGTGCTGATGTCGCCCAGACTGCTGACCGAATCGAGTCGCCGGTCCAACTGGCTGTACTGGTCGTTGGTCACGCCGAACCACACCCACGCACCCAGGGTGATCACCAGCGCGACGACCGAGAGCGCCGCGACGATGACGATCACGCGTAGCGACAGCACGCGGGTCAGCCACTCGTAGAGAGCGCGGGCGGCGTTCATATGCGTCTTGGCAGGTGGGCCGCGATGAGTGGCGCGATCTTGTGGGCCATGTATTCGTGGCCCGCATCGGTCGGGTGCACGCCGTCGGCGCCGATCAGGTCGGGGCGTCCCACGAACCAGTGTTCGGCGATGGGGTCGACGAACGCCGCCCCCGCGACGTTCGCCTGGTACTGCAGCGCATCACGGATCCGCACGATCTCCGCGGGAGGGTTGGCGGTCGGCCACGGCGGTCCGATGACCAGGAACGTCGCCGACGGCGCCAGCCGGCGGGCCAGTCCGAAGGTGCCGTAGGCCAGAATCGACAACCGCGCCGGGTCGACATTCAGGTCGTTGCGCGAGCCGAAGAACACCACGAGCACATCGTCGGGCGTGACGGTGCGGGCCGTCAGATCTTCGAACACGCTGCCATGGTTGCCCCGTGTGCCGTATCCCGCTCCCCCCTCGGCGCCCACGTCGGCAGTGATCGGTACCCGGGCGTCGGCGAGCTCCCGCCATGCGCACGCGGTCCATCCGTTGGGGCCGAGACCGCCGAGATCCCCGCCCGTCGTATAGGAGTCACCGATCACCGCGACGCGGTTGAGGGATGCATTCAGCACGACGATGTCGTTGTGGCTCACCTGTATTGGGCGCTCACCGCACGCGCTGACCAGGAGCGCGAACGCGACCATGGCCGTGATCAACCGGCTCACCGCACCAGCCTAGAACTCAGATCACCAAATCGATGTTGACGACGCGCGAACTCACCCCGCACGTGCAGAAACCACCGGTGCCGGTTCGTCGCGCCTGCCTTCAACCGGCTGCAGCTTGCCGTGGCCCGCGTCCGCGCGGGAACCGCGGGGCGGGCTCATCATGCCGCGCATCCAGTGTCGCGCCGGCTCTTCGACGAAGTGGTACAGCAACACCGCGGCCACGAAGGCGACCGCGAGCAGCCCGACGAGCACCGCCTTGCCTGCGAGGTCTGATCCGAGACGGAGGACGAACTGCATGACCATCCAGTTCCACGTCGTGTGCACCAACTCGTGGACCATGTAGAGGCTGAACGAGACGTGGCCCAGGTACACCATGGGACGAAGGGCCAGCAGCGCGGGCAAGGTGCCCGTGCCCATCGCCAGGGTCAACACCAGCGGCACGAACAGCACGTCGACCAGCCCGGCCGAATCGTAAATCGTCGGTATCGGGTGGGCGTCGAGCAGATACAGGATCGCGACGATGGTCGCGGCCAGGACAAGCGCTGCGACACCTGCGCCTTTGCGTGCCCGCTCGGACGGGTTGAGTTTGCGAACGGCGGCACAGACCAGCGCCCCCGCGGTGAACTGCATGATGATCCGCGGCAACCAACTCCACGGTGTGTAGAACAGGCCGGTGGCCATCAGGAGAAGCACCGGCGGCAGCGACGCCGCGACCGCCAGGTAGATCAGGCCCCGCGCCCTGGTCGCACGGGCGATCCGGAAGATCACCAGCACCAGCGCCCCGAACAGGAGGTAGGCCAGCCACTCCGCGCTGATCGACCACGCGGGTCCGTCCCAGCTGGTGCCGTCGAAGTACGGCGCGAACCACAGCTGGACGAGCAGTACCTGCCGGACATAGTTCATCGCCGTCAGGGTGGGAGCAGCTTCCGAGGGCACGTGGCCGACGTTGAGCGTGAAGATGATCCACAGCGCGGCCAGGTGCATCGTCACCAGATAGACCGGCCACACCCTAGACAGTCGCAGCCACAGAAAGCGCAGCGTCGACCGCCACGACCACGATTCACCCATTCGGTCGAGATAGTTCCACGTCAGCACGAACCCGCTGAGGATGAAGAACAGGTCGACTCCCTGCGCACCGCAGTCGAGCACCGGGGCGAGCGCCGACCTGAATCCCGGGACGGCCTGTTCGAGAAGAGGCCGGAAGTGAAAGAGCACGACCCAGACGGCAGCGACGATGCGCAGGCCGGACAGGGCCTTGATCTCTCCGGTACGCAACATCACTCTTTTCGTGAGGGAATTCAGCAGTTTCGATCGGGTGACTGGTGTGCATTCGTCTGCCGGCCGGTGCGCCTCCCCGCGACCAGGCATCCTGCGGCTTTCGCAGGGTAACAGCGGTACCACCCCATCGACACACACGAACACGCTGTCAATTCGCTGTGTGATGACCAAAATTGTTGCCAACCAGGCGCTCTGGCCGAGACGTCGATGAGCCTCGGCGGACGACCGCGGCCGCGCACCGACACGCCCATGATCAAGTCTTGACTGATTCCAGAAAAGGGGCATGATGGTTCGCATGTCGTCGACGCCGGACTACGCGGATCAGCTGAGGATGGCTGATCTTCGAGTGACCCGGCCACGATTGGCAGTGCTCGAGGCGGTGTATGCGCATCCCCATGCGGACACCGAGACGATTTTCGCCGCCGTGCGAGTCGGCCTTCCCGACGTATCCCGCCAGGCGGTGTACGACGTGCTCGCCGCGCTGTCGGCCTCGGGGCTGATCCGTCGAATCCAGCCGTCAGGTTTGGTGTCGCGCTACGAGTCACGCGTCGGCGACAACCACCATCACGTCGTCTGCCGCGTGTGCGGCGTCATCGCCGATGTCGACTGCGCCGTCGGCGACACCCCATGCCTGACACCGTCGGATCCGGACGGCACCCTCGACGGCTTCGTCCTCGATGAGGCCGAGGTCATCTACTGGGGCCTGTGCCCCGACTGCATGTCAACACAAGCTTCCAGATCACATCCGTGATCACAGCCCATCACCCACCCTGGAAGGAATGTTGTGTCTGAGAGTGAAAACCCGGTAATCGACGCGCCGACGCCGAAGGCGCACGCGCCCATGACGAACCGCGACTGGTGGCCGGACCAGGTCGACGTGTCGACGCTCAAGGGGCACGGGTCCTCCTCGGACCCCTATGGCCCTGATTTCAAGTACGCCGACGAGTTCGCCAAGCTCGACCCCGAGGCCCTCAAGGCCGACGTGCTTTCCGTCATCACCACCTCGCAGGACTGGTGGCCCGCCGACTACGGCAGCTACGCCGGCCTGTTCATCCGGATGAGCTGGCACGCCGCGGGTACCTACCGCATCTACGACGGCCGCGGCGGTGGCGGCGAGGGCATGCAGCGCTTCGCGCCGCTGAACAGCTGGCCTGACAACGCCAACCTCGACAAGGCGCGTCGCCTGCTGTGGCCGGTGAAGCAGAAGTACGGCAACAAGATCTCCTGGGCCGACCTGCTGGTGTACGCGGGCAACGTGGCCCTGGAGTCGGCCGGGTTCGAGACCTTCGGCTTCGGCTTCGGCCGGCCCGATGTGTGGGAGCCGGTCGAGATCCTGTTCGGCGAGGAAGACGAGTGGCTCGGTACCGACAAGCGCTACTCCGGTGAGCGCGATCTCGCCGAGCCCTACGGCGCGACCACGATGGGTCTGATCTACGTCAATCCTGAAGGCCCCGAAGGCAAGCCGGATCCGATTGCCGCTGCCATCGACATCAAGGAGACGTTCGGCCGGATGGCCATGAACGTCGAGGAGACGGCCGCACTGATCGTCGGCGGCCACACCTTGGGCAAGACCCACGGCGCCGGCCCGGACGACGGCATGGGCCCCGAGCCCGAGGGCGCCCCGATCGAGCAACAGGGCCTGGGCTGGAAGTGCCCGTTCGCCTCCGGCAAGGCCGGCGATGCGGTCACCAGTGGTCTCGAGGTGGTGTGGACGGACAAACCCACGCAGTGGAGCAACCGATTCCTCGAGATTCTTTACGGCAACGAGTGGGAGCTGGTGAAGAGCCCGGCCGGCGCCTGGCAGTTCGAGGCCACCAACGCCGAGGCGACGATCCCGGATCCGTTCGGCGGCCCGAACCGCAAGCCGACGATGCTGGTGACCGACGTGTCGATGCGGGAGGATCCAGAATTCGCCGCGTTCACCCGCCGCTGGCTCGACCACCCCGAGGAGCTGAACGAGGCGTTCCGCAAGGCCTGGTACAAGCTGCTGCACCGCGACATGGGTCCGATCAGCCGCTATCTCGGCCCGTGGATCGCCGAGCCGCAACTGTGGCAGGACCCGGTTCCCGCCGTCGAGGGCGAACTGATCAACGAGTCCGACATCAAGGAACTCAAGGCCAAGGTGCTCGACTCGGGGCTCACCGTGCAGCAGTTGGTCAAGACGGCGTGGTCGTCCGCGGCCAGTTTCCGCAGCACCGACAAGCGCGGCGGCGCCAACGGCGCCCGCATTCGCCTTGAGCCGCAGAAGAACTGGGAGGCCAACGAGCCGTCCGAGTTGGCCAAGGTGCTGCCGGTGCTGGAGAAGATCAAGGCGGAGTCCGGCAAGAACGTGTCGCTGGCCGATCTGATCGTGCTCGGCGGTTCGGCGGCGGTCGAGAAGGCTGCCAAGGACGCCGGCTTCGACATCGAGGTCCACTTCGCGCCGGGGCGTACCGACGCGACGCAGGAGGACACCGACGTAGAGTCGTTCGCGGTGCTCGAGCCTCGGTGGGACGGGTTCCGCAACTTCATCCGGCCCGGTGAGAAGAATCCGGTGGAGCAGCTGTTGGTTGAGAAGGCGTACTTCCTGGATGTGACGCCACCGGAACTGACGGCGCTCGTCGGCGGACTGCGGGCACTCAACGTCAACCACGGCGGCAGCAAGCACGGCGTCTTCACCGATAAGCCCGGCGTGCTGAGCAACGACTTCTTCGTCAACCTGCTCGATATGGGAACGCAGTGGAAGGTGTCGGAGTCCGCGGAGAATGTCTACGAGGGCACTGACCGCGCATCGGGTCAGCCGAAGTGGACTGCGACCGCCAACGACCTGGTGTTCGGCTCGAACTCGCAGCTGCGTGCACTGGCCGAGCACTATGCCCAGGACGACAACAAGCAGAAGTTCGTCGAGGACTTCGTCGCCGCCTGGGTGAAGGTCATGAACAACGACCGGTTCG
This sequence comes from uncultured Mycobacterium sp., assembly GCA_964579685.1. GTDB lineage: Bacteria > Actinomycetota > Actinomycetes > Mycobacteriales > Mycobacteriaceae > Mycobacterium. The sequence continues at coordinate 2,643 of CAZOIX010000085.1, read as the reverse complement.
ACCTCGCCTGATCGATAAGAACGACGTGCAACACCCCGCGGGCTTGCAGGGCTCGCGGGGTGTTGTGCCTTTCCTGCTGTTGTCGATACGCGGCGAGGACGAGGCGGCCGACGACGAGTACGGCGCGATGATGCGATTCGGCGGGCTGGATTCGACGGGTATGCGTCGCATCCGCCTGACGCATGAGTCGCTGGGTTCCGTCGATCTCGATGATTGGTCAGGCATCATTCTCGGCGGCGGACCGTACAACGTCAGCGACGCGCCTGAGTCGAAATCGTCGACGCAACAACGGGTCGAGTCGGAGTTGTCCGGATTGCTCGGGCGCATCGTCGACGCGGATTACCCGTTCCTCGGATGCTGTTACGGCGTCGGCACGTTAGGTGCCGTCATCGGGGCGGTCGTCGACAGGACGTATCCGGAACCGGTCGGAGGGATGACGATCACGGTCACCGACGCCGGGCGCGGTGATCCGCTTTTCGCCGAGTTACCCGATGTGTTCGATGCCTATGGCGGCCACAAGGAGGCGGCGACGACGCTGCCGAAGGACGCCTTGTGCCTGGCCACCTCACCGCAATGCCCGGTGCAGGCGTTCCGGATCCGGAACAACGTCTACGCCACGCAGTTTCACCCCGAACTCGACCTCGATGGCATCGACGTCCGTCTCGATGTCTACAAGAATCACGGGTACTTCGCGCCCGAGTCGGCCGAGCAGTTGAAAATCGAGGCGCGGCAATGGAATGTCCGATATCCGCACACGATTCTGCGACGGTTCATCGAACGCTATACGCGATCCGACCCCCGAGTGTGACGCCACTAGGTTTTGCGCGCCGGCCGTTGATCATTCGGGTCGTCAGGGTCCGGGTCACCGAACCATCGCCACGGGGTGTGCTCGGCATAGGTGTCATGCCAGCTCCACCACTCGTACGGGGGCGTCTGCGGATAGCCCTCCGGTGAGTCTTCCCAATCCTCCTGACGTCCAAGGGCCGTCATGTCCAGGAAGTTCCAGGTGTTCACGAACACCTCGTCGCCGCGCCCGCTGATGACGTATGTGCGGTAGACGTTGTCGTC
>CAZOIX010000085.1:0-1565 GCA_964579685.1 uncultured Mycobacterium sp. | reverse complement strand
ATCCCGGATGAACGCGTTCGTGCCGTGCCAGTCCTTGACGCCGAAATCCTCGTCGAACGTATCGGTCATGGTGTACCACGGGTGCCGCCAGCCCATCTTTGCCTTCATGCGCTCGAGGTCGGGCTGGGTGGCCCGCGACACGTACACGAACGTGGTGTCCCGCGCGTTGAGGTGCGCGAGGTTGGGCACATGGTCGGCCATCAAAGAGCAACCCGTGCAACCGTGTTCGGGCCAATCGCCGGTACCGGGTTCGATGAAGGCGCGATAGACGATCAACTGGCGCCTGCCGTCGAACAGGTCGAGCAGGCTCAGCTTGCCATCGGGCCCGTCGAACACGTAATCCTTCTCGACTGCCAGCCACGGCATCCTGCGCCGTTGCGCGGCGAGGGCGTCGCGAGCGCGCTGCACCTCCTTCTCCTTGGCGAGCATGTCCTGCAGAGCGGCATCCCACTCCCCTGCCGAAACGATGGGTGGTGTCTTCATGACAGCTCCAGGCCGCTCTTGAGGTTGGCGAGCTTCCAGGGCCAGCCGCCGGAGATCAATTCGCGGACAGTGCTTTCCGGCGGGAAATCGTCGTGAATGACGGTCAGCTTCACCTGGCCGTCATCGACGGGTTCGATGTCGAAGGACACCTTCGATCGCCGTTCGTCGGCGGCCTTGGCGATGACGTCCGCGTCAAGGCCGAGGGTGGTGAGCTCGGGGACGAAGGTGTGGAACGTGAAGGCAAGCCTGCGGTATGGGTCGGATTCGAGGATCACCTGCTCTGGGTGCTCGATTCTCAGGCCACGGTCCTCCCAGACGTAGGTCGAGCCCTTCTGCCAATCCGATCCCATCGCGTGTCCCATGTAGCGGTGCGAGAACGCCGGATCGGTGATGGCCTGCCAGAGTTTCTCCGGGGTGGTGCGGATGTAGGTCGTGTAGACGAATTCGGGACTATTGCTCATCGGTTCGGTCTCCAGTGCGATTTTGAGGTCGGCGAGCGTCTGCACCCGCGCACGGTCGTATTGATTGATCCAGCGGTCGGCGATCGCGTTGATGGGTTCGGCGTTGAGGTAGTGCAGCTTCTCCCTGCCTCGCCACACCGTCGTGATGAGGTTCGCCGACTCGAGCACCGCGAGATGCTTGCTGACCGACTGCCTCGCCATGGACAGTTCTGCGCACAAGTCGCGCAGGCTCTGTCCGTTGCGCATATTCAGGCTGTCGAGCAGTAGACGCCGGCTTGGGTCGGCGAGCGCCTTGAATACTTCGTCCATCTCTGCCATATCGATTCATGCAGCTGATTGGCTGCATGTTCACCATAGGCAGCTGCTGGACTGCCTGTCAATGGTCACGGCGTCGGACTTGTCGGTCGGTCGCGCTAGGATCGAATGTATGTTCAACTCCAAGGCTCCGCCGGCGATGCGTCCCATTGATCGTCTTGAGGTGTTGTTCGACGAGTTGGGTGAGTTGACGGGTCAGCGCAACGCCATCGATGCCCGCATTGTGGACATTGCCGCGGAGTTGGAGCGCGCCAACCTGATCGGCATCACCGGGGCGCGGTCACTGTCGGCGTTGATCGCCTGGAA
>CAZOIX010000084.1:0-9620 GCA_964579685.1 uncultured Mycobacterium sp. | reverse complement strand
TCACTGTGCTGCGTGGGGTGCGCTCGGGGGCCTACGTCCGCAGAACGGGTGACGACGTCCAGCCAGGTGACGTCGCGGTGCGGGCGGGAGCGATCATCGGCCCCGCGCAGGTGGGGTTGTTGGCCGCGGTCGGCCGAGACCGGGTGCTGGTGCATCCGAAACCGCGCCTGTCGGTGCTGTGCGTCGGGGGTGAGCTCGTCGACATCTCCCGGACACCGGGCAACGGTCAGGTCTACGACGTCAACTCCTACGCGTTGGCCGCGGCGGGTCGTGACGCGGGCGCCGAGGTGAACCGGGTCGGAATCGTCGACACCGACCCCAAGGCGCTCCGCGACGTCGTCGAGGGGCAGATCAACCGCGCCGAGGTGGTGGTGATCGCGGGCGCGGTGGGCGGTGCAGCCGCCGAGAGCGTGCGCACCGTGCTTTCGAAACTCGGTGAGATGGAAGTGGCGCGCATCGCCATGCATCCCGGCTCGGTGCAGGGTTTCGGCCAGCTCGGGCGGGACGGTGTGCCGGTCTTCCTGCTGCCCGCCAACCCGGTTAGCGCGCTGGTGGTCTTCGAGGTGATGGTGCGCCCGCTGATCCGGCTGTCGTTGGGCAAACGCCAGGCGCACCGGCGGATCGTGCTGGCGCGCACCCTGTCGCCGATCACCTCGGTGGCCGGCCGCAAGGGCTACCTGCGCGGACAACTGATGCGCGATCAGGACACCGGGGAGTACCTGGTGCAGGCCCTCGGCGGCGCACCGGGCGCACCGTCGCACCTGCTCGCGACTTTGGCCGAGGCAAACTGTCTGGTGGTCGTTCCCACCGAGGCCGAGCAGATCCGTACCGGCGAGATCGTCGACGTCGCATTCCTGGCCCAGCGCGGCTGATCGACGTCGGGCCCACCGTCATGAACCTGTGGCGTTCCAACAGTTCGATGCATCCGGGATGGCCGCAGCCCGCGGGCCCGCTGCGAGTGCCCGCCGGCCTGGTGCGGCTACGCCCGGTACGGCTGCGCGACGGACCGCAGTGGAGCCGCATCAGGCTCGCCGACCAGGCGCACTTGGAGCCGTGGGAGCCGTCCACCGGCGTGGATTGGCAAGTGCGACATGCTGTTACATCTTGGCCAGCCGTATGCTCGGGGCTGCGGTCTGAGGCGCGCAAAGGGCGGGTGCTGCCGTATGCGATCGAGCTGGACGGGCAGTTCGCGGGTCAGCTCACGATCGGTAATGTCACGCACGGCGCGCTGAGGTCGGCGTGGATCGGCTACTGGGTTGCCAGTTCCTCGACCGGCGGCGGTGTCGCGACAGCCGCGCTGGCATTGGGGCTGGATCACTGTTTCAGCGCTGTGCGGCTGCATCGCGTCGAGGCGACCGTGCGTCCGGAGAACACGGCCAGTCGCGCCGTGCTGGCAAAGGTCGGCTTCCGCGAGGAGGGGCTGCTGCAGCGCTATCTCGACGTGGACGGCGCATGGCGCGACCACCTGTTGGTGGCCATCACCGTCGAGGAGCTCGACGGCTCGGCGACGTCCGCCCTGGTGCGGCACGGCCACGCGAGTTGGGCGTAGCAAAACTCCCGCGAGTTCTGCGTGGGGGCTGTTCCCGCGGGTGAATGACGACCCTGGTGCAGGTCTCGCGGGCTCCGATGGTGACCAATCTGTTGCAAAAGTGACACGTGTGACTAGTGGTGCTTGTCAGCAGCGAATTACAGGTGTGTAATTGTCTCGGCGCGCCGTCCACGGATGCGCAGGTCACAGACCTAGCCTTATCGGGGAAAGGAGCCGGCGACATGCCAAGCATCCCCCAATCCCTCCTGTGGATCTCTCTCGTCGTCCTCTGGTTGTTCGTGCTCGTCCCGATGCTGATCAGCAAGAGAGATGCGGTGCGCCGCACCAGCGACGTCGCGCTGGCGACCCGGGTGCTCAATGACGGCCGGGCGCGGCTGTTACGGCGCAAGGCGCCCGCGGCCGGCCACGCCAGCGACCCGGACTGGAAGCCGTCGGAAGACGACCTTGACGACGATGTGGACGACGACGTCGCCGCGGAACCGACGCGACGCGCGGTCGTGCGGGTTGCCGCGGTCGAGGCCGAGCAGGACGACGAACCGGGTTACCTCGATGTGGACGTGGTCGAGGACGCCGCCGGCGCGCTACCGGTCGGTCAAAGCGACGAGCTGGCACTGGATTTCGGTGAGCCTGTCGACGAGGAGCTCGTTGCCGAAGAAGCCGACGAGCCGGAGGCCGAGCGCGAAGCCGAACCCGACGACGACGCCGACGAATACGAAGACGCCGACGAATACGAATACGTGGCCGACTCGTCGGGGCTGGAGGCGCCGTCGGAGAGCGAACTGGAGCTCGCCGACTCCCTGAGCGCCGCGCGGAAACGCCGTTACGAGACCAAGACCGGCGCCGCGGTCAGCGCACGCAAGTACCGGTTCCGCAAGCGGATGCTGACGGTGATGGCGGTGGTGGTGATCGCGGCGGTCGCCGCGGCCTATACGTTGACGCCGATCATGTGGTGGGTGAGTGCTGCGGTCAGCGCGATCACCCTGCTCTACCTGGCCTATCTGCGACGTCAGACCCGCATCGAGGAACGGCTGCGGCGGCGCCGGGCCCAGCGCATCGCCCGGTCGCGGCTGGGGGTGGAGAACACCGACGACAGGGAGTTCGACGTCGTGCCCTCGCGGCTGCGGCGGCCGGGTGCGGCGGTACTGGAGATCGACGACGAGGACCCGATCTTCGAGCACCTGGACTACGCGCCGTTCGCGCGCCACTTCGACCTTCCGCACGCCGCGGGCCAGTAGCCTCGCGGTTTCGACCCGAAGGCCGCGACTGGTAGCCTTTGCAACCGGTATCAGGGGCTATGGCGCAGTTGGTAGCGCGACTCGTTCGCATCGAGTAGGTCAGGGGTTCGATTCCCCTTAGCTCCACACATTGAAACCCGTTCCGACCTCTTTCGGAACGGGTTTCGCTGTTCGTAGGGACGGTTCGTTTCGCCAAGCACCGGCGGACGTGGTTCGTCCGTCAGCGGAGAGGCGCACGGCGAGTTGAATGTGGAAGCTCGTATGGCGCTCGGTGGCGAATCACCCGCTCGAGCGCGCGAATGTCGGATTCGATCTGCCGCGACAGCCAATATGCGAGCACGAACCCGGCAATGCCCCCAATGCACAGCACTCTGATCGGGACGATGAGGGCGGCGATCTCGGGCGCGGTCAGGAAGCTGACGGCCACAATGCCGAGCAACGGCACCGAGGCCGCGACCGCCAAATAGCGTGGCAATCGGCGGCTGAGTCCTTCTAGCTGTTCGGCCTCTTGGACATCCGTCTGTCCGTATGCGACCAGTTCCGGGTAGACGCTGCGCACGATGAAAAAGGTGAGCAAAAAGAACGGATACGCGATCGCGATTGCGCCACACACCGTGATTGACGCAAAGAAATGGATCGCAGACCTGACAGGGATTCCACCCGCGAGAAACTGCATGAGGAGCGGAAAGGTCAGTGCGCTCACCAACACCAAACCAGTCACGACTATCACCACTCGATCACCCATGACGAGACAGTCATGGCGCGCTCGGGCCAAGGCTGCTGCGGGCGGTCCCGGACCCTGCCGCAGGCGCCGCGGGACCAGGATGACGTAGCGACACCAATAGACGATCACCGCAGCGCCGAGCGGAAAGAAAATCAGGTTGAGAAGCGTGGTGACCAGAACGAACTGATGCTGAGCCTGCTCGGAAAGGTGGCTGACGATCAGCAGCTGATTGTGCTGGATGTTGTACGCGCCTGCCAGCATTACGGGAATCAGGATGGCCAGCGCACTAATCGGCAGAACGTACGGCCGCAGCCGCAGTCGCCAACTGCGCGCGGGCGGATCCACCAAGTCGCGAGCGTGCGGGTCGAGGCACAGCTGGAGTTGCTCGGCGAGTTCCGCGCCCGAGCCCCAGCGTTGATCGCGATCGCCGCTCAGTGCCTTCAGCAGAACTCGGCGCAGCGCGGTAGGACAATCGCTGGGTAGCGCGGCCAGCGCAGCAGACGAAATTCCTTTTGCGCGGGCAGTCAGCATCAGCTCGAGTGCGGTGGTGTCGCCCACTGATCCGGCCGAGTCCGCCCGAGCGGCTTGCACCGCGGAATCGTCAAATGGCTTCAGGCCGGTCAGGAGTTCCCACAACACGACCGCGAGCGAGTAGATATCGCTGCGGGTATCGAGGTCTGCTGCCTCGAGCGCGTGTCCCGGCCGGCAAGCCATGAGCTGCTCGGGCGACATATAGGACAGTGAGCCGCCGAAATACTCGAACGGGCTTGCGCCCGATACGTTGCGGGAGAAGCTGACGTTGAAGTCCGCGAGTTTGGGGGTGCCATCGCGTGCGAGCAGTACGTTCGCGAGCTTGATGTCGCGGTGCAGGACGCCCCTTGAATTCGCATAGTGCAACGCTGAAGCCAGTCGTTTCCCCAGCCACGCGACAGTCTCGGGCCAGGAAAGGGTCGCCAGCTCAGCGCGAGTGGTTGATTCGGTTGGCCGGCTCTCGCCGCGCGACTCCAGTGCGATGTCCACCGCGTCGAGCAACGCTTGACCGGAGTCGGGTCGCCGCTCGCCAGCGAAAATCACGCGACCGAGGTCGAGCAGCGTACCGCCGGGCAAATACTGCATGTACAGCAGCCGCCAGTCTCGATCACGGAGAACATGCTGGTCGAAGACTCGGACGATGTGATCGTGATCCAGCTGAGCGAGGGTTTGTGGTTCGTGGCCGTGGTTCGCCGATATCTTGACCGCCACCAGTCGCTGCATCGAAAGTTGCCGGGCTAGAAAGACTCGCGCGAATGCGCCGCTGCCGAGTTCGATGAGCAGATCGAAGTCGTCAAGCCGCTGGCCGACCCCTATCTGCGTGAAGTCCGCGGATGTGCCGATATCGGCAAACGCTGAGCCGAATGTTCCTGTGCGACCTTCCGTTAATTGGCCGGTTTCGGCCCTCGCGTGCGTGTGAGTGAACTCTGCCGGGTAGTCGGCGGTCGGATCTGTCATGGCAACCTCGTTTTAGGTCGCCTAAATCGTAACGGCCCCGGTACTCCAAGCCTGGAAGCTTTCTGGTGTTGAGGACGTGCGCCTCGTGAGTGCGCGAACACAGAAACGGCCTCTCGGGCGGCGATTGCCGCGCCAATTTCCGTCATCACGGGCACTGGCGCGATGCGAGACTGACTAGGTGGACCATGCACCGCGAGAAGTCATTCTGGGGGATCTACCGGTGCGGGACTTCGTGGTCTCGCCTGGCTTTGCCGGCCTCGTCGCACTGTTGGCAGCGGTCATCGCAGCGTGTGCTGTGCTCTATGCGTCGCGGCGAGCCCGGCTGCGGTTTGAGCTGCAGCGTGAGCACGAGGACCGTCGTCAACTACAGGCTCGTGACGACGCGCTGAGCGCCTTAGCGTGGGAGCGGTGGCAGTGGGTGGTCGACACCGCAGGAATAGAGCCTGCCGCGAGTGAGGGCGCCACCCTGGGCCTTGGGCCTGCGGTGACCCTCGAGCTGTTGGGTGGGCTGCTCCGTGATGCCGAGCGACTCGGCGATGAGACGCTCGCCAAGGCGGTGGCGGTGTATCAGGAGCAGCTCTTGTTGGTGCTCGCACAACAGGCCGGTCCTGTCTCCGATATGGCAACGGCGCCGACGCGCCCACCCGATGGGACACGCGACGACAAACCGTCATCATCGGCGCACCGGAAACCGGACACGGCAACACCGGATGTTGAAACACCTTCTGCTGAAACGCTTTCCGACACGATGAAGGAGAGCAGTGGAGGGCGGCGTCGCCGATGACGACCACTCGCCAACACATCGAAGATCTCGACGTCGACCGGTGGGCGGCATTGACGCGACGCGCGGCGACGGACTCCCTCGCGGCCGCCGAGCGATTGGGGCTACAGCCAAGGCCCGAGTCGGTTGTGTTGGCGGGGCTGAGTGAGCGCGAACTCGCTCAACACCGCGAACGCAACGGGCCGCCCGTCCCGCGCCGGTCGCTGGCGATGCAGCTCGTCGAGGCCGATCATTTGCGCCGGGTGGCCGAGGAGCGGGTGCGCGAAGCGGATCAACGTCGGCTGGACGCCGAGGCGGCGGCCTCGTTGGCTCGGGACGAAGCCGAGGACTCGGCACGCGTCGCCGCGGCGGCGGGGGAGCGGGTCCGCGCGGTGATGGCCGAGGCGGCGCGCAAAGACACCGAGCGGGCGGCCGAGCGGGTGGCCGATCAACAGGCGGTGCAGCAGGCGCACGCGGAGATCGAGCGGGTCCGTGCGGGTGCGGCGGCGGAGATCGCGGTGGCGCAGGAGAAGGTTCGGGCAGCCGAGGCGCGTGCCGTCGAGCGAAGCACCGAACGGACGGCCGAGCGGGCGGCCGCCGAGGACACCGTGCAGCACCTACGCGCCGAAATCGAACGGATCCGCGCGGGTGCGGCGGCCGAGGTGGCGGCGGCCGAGGAGAAGGTTCGCGCGGCGGAGGCGCGTGCTGTCGAACGCGGCAATGAACGGACCACCGAGCGCGCGACGGGCGAGGAAGCCCTGCAGCGGGTGCGCCGCGAACTGGAGAAGGTGCGTTCGGACGCGGCCGCTGACGTGGCGGCGGCGCAGGCCCAGGCCAGTGCGGACGTGGCGACCGCGCGGCAGGGCGCGGAGGCCGAGGTTGCCGCCGCGCGAGAAGCCGCCGACGCCGAGGTCGCTCACTGGGAAGCCCACGCCCGCGACATGGAGCGATGGGCGCGAGCCGAAGTGTCGACCCAATTGCTGACGGTTCCCATTCCTCCGTCGGACATTCGTGCCCACATCTGGTCTGTCGAGAGCACGATCGACATGCTGCACCAGATCGACCATGTGCTGGAAGTCGTTCTGGCCGAGGATGTGGAGTCGCCGTTCGTGCCCGATCTCGACTTCACCCGCGACCTCACACAGAAGGTCCAGGAGCAGGCCGCGGATCTCGCTGATGAATGGGCCACGCTGTCCGCGCGGTTCTCCGATCAATCGCGGGCGGAGGCCGCCGCTGGTTACGCCGAGGCCGCGGGTGACGCCTATCGCGCGCTGCTGCAACGCATCGACGCGGCCGTCGAGCGGCTGGGAAGGCGCTTCCACAGCCCGGATGCCGAGATCCTCGCGGCGATCACGACCATGCTCGCCGACCTTCGAGCGCAAGGCGTTCAGTAGAGCGCCAATGCGCTGTTGACCTCGGCGGTGCCTTGCGGCGGGTCCGTCAGCACACTGCGGCTGAGAATCGGACGTCTATCGCTCGTACGTATGATCTAAATGGCTAGAAACATGATCTGAGCAGCGCAAGCAGCTGTCAGTGGTTGACGTAAGGGTGATAGTGGTCATACGCTTTTGGCGAATATGTCTGTTCAGTGTCCGATGCAACGCCTAGTGGAAAGACAGATATGCCAACGAACGTGAACGGTGCCGCCCCGAACGTCTTCGAAGCCGGACTGCCCACGTTCACCTACGGCCTCACCGCCACTCCCCACGACATCCTCGAGGATGTCCGCCGTGCGCAATCGTGCGCGCCTATCGCCATCGGCCCCTTCGGCCCGGAAATCCTGTCCTACGAATTGGCTCGCGAAATATTGCGCGACAACAGATTCCGCCTGCCGCCCGGTATCACTCTGGCATCGCAGGGCATCACGTCCGGTCCGTTGTTCGACAAGATGGCGAACAGCCTCCTGGGCCTTGAGGGTGCACCGCATGTTCGGTTGCGCAAACTCGTTTCCAAGGCGTTCACGCCCCGCGCGACGTCACAACTTCAGGACACGATCCACGAGGTGGTGAACGGGCTGATCGACCGGGTGGTGGACACCGGCCGATGCGACGTCGTGACCGATATCGCGCGTCCGTACCCCACCCCGATCATGTGCGCGCTGCTCGGCGCACCTCGTGAGGATTGGCAGTTGTTCTCGGACTGGACTGAGGAGGTCTTCAAGGCCCTCAACTTTCAGCCGGATGCCAACTTCGATGAGTCCGCGATCATGCGTGCCTGGAGCGAACTCGATGCCTACGTCGACGGCATGGTCGCCGCGCGCCGGGACAATCTGACCGACGACCTCCTGTCGGAGCTCATCCGCGCCGAAAGCGACGGCGACCGGCTGAATCTCGACGAACTCCGCATGCTGGTGGCCGGCTTCTTGATGGCGGGGACGGACACGACGCGAAACCAACTGGCGGCCTCGGTTCAGGTGCTCTGCGAGCATCCGGACCAATGGGCGAAGCTGCGCGATCATCCGGAACTGGCAATGCAGGCGGTCGAGGAGACCATGCGCCACTCGCCCGCAGCTTGTATCGTGCCGCGAGTCGCCCTTGACGATGTCGAGTTCGCTGGCTACATGTTCCCAGCGGGAACCTTCGTACTCGCAAACACCTTTGCAGCCAACCGAGATCCGGCCTTCTACGCCGATGCCGACCGCTTCGACATCGCACGCAACGATGTTCCCGCGATCCTGACGTTCGGCGGCGGCGCGCACTACTGCCTCGGGGCGAACCTCGCACGCCGGGAATTGGCGGAGGCGCTCACCGTCCTCGCCCGTCGCCTCCCGGCCCCCCGTCGCGTCGGTCCGGCCCCCTGGAAATCCCTGCTGGGAATGACCGGTCCGACAACGCTTCCGATCGAATTCACCAGCGAAAGGCTTGTGACCGCCGGTGCGTAGTCGCGGCTGGGCGGGTTCGACGCCCTCATCGGACGAGGAAGCTATTTCGCGCATCCTGAGTGCGGTAGACGAGGAGGTCGCCGAGCATGGAGCGGCGATACGCCTTGCCGACGTCGCCCGCAGGCTCGGAGTCACTCGCCAGACGGTGTACCGCTACTTTCCCAACGCCGACGCACTGCTTATCGCCAGCGCAATGCGTGCCGTCAACGGATTCATCGACCAAGTTGCCGACCACGTCAGCGGCGTCGCCGATCCGGCTGCTGCGCTGATCGAAAGCGTTTCATTCGGAGTCGAGAACCTCGCCGGGGATCCGCAGCTGGAAGGACTACTGACCAGGCGAGGTGAGGGCGAAGCCGTCACCTCGCTGACCTCCGATACGGCAATCGCTTTCTGCCTGTCCGTTTTTCACCGCCTCGACGTCGATTGGCGGCTCCACGGCTTCGACGACGCCGCCCTCCGTGAACTAGCCGAAATGACCTTGCGCACGGTGCAATCCATGCTGACCGATCCTGGACAGGCGCCGCGCACGGGACTCGCATTACGCCGCTTCATTGCTCAATGGTTGGGCCCGGCAATCCTCTATCCAAGATTGGCGTCGCTGTCGACTCACGGACAAGGAACAAGCGATACCCGCGACTTGGCCGCGAGGATGCGCCGACCGTGACAGTATCTCGGTGACACATCCGCGTACGTGAAGGACCGCGATCGGGATCGGCATGAAGGTCACCGACTATCTGATCAGCTCGCTGCGTGATCAGGGCGTCGGGCACATCTTTCTCGACCTCGGCGGCCTCAACGATGGATTCATGCCCGCGCTGACCAACACCGAAGGCGTGCGGCCGATCGTTGCCGCCTTCGAGGGCGGTGCTGCCTACATGGCCGACGGCTACGCGCGCGCCTCCGGTGGGCTTGGCGTGTGCATGGGTATCGGCGGCCCGGGCGTGCTCAACATGGTCACCCCGCTGACCGCGGCGATGTCGGAT
>CAZOIX010000083.1:0-9639 GCA_964579685.1 uncultured Mycobacterium sp. | reverse complement strand
CCGCCGAACGCGACACCGCGTTCCGCGCCAACGCCGAGGCGAAGGAGAAGCTGCTCGCCGAAGCGGAGAAACTCGACACCAGCGATCTCGACGCGGCCAGAGCCGCGTTGCGAACGATCGGCGACAAGTGGGACGCGATCGGCAAAGTACCGCGCGATCGGGGCGCCGACCTGGAACGTCGGCTGCGGGCGGTGGAGAAGAAGGTCCGCGACGCTCCGACCGGTGGAGTCGACCCGGAGGCAAAGGCACGCGCCGACCAATTCCGCAGTCGCGCAGAGCAATACGAACGCCAGGCCGAGAAGGCGGCGGCCGCGGGACGGGAGAAGGACGCCGCGCAGGCGCGAGCCAACGCCGAGCAGTGGCGCCAATGGGCCGACGCGGCGGCCGAAGCCCTCGGCAAGCGGTAGCGCGTCCGCACACTCCTCCGGTGTGCGTTCCTCCGGAATAGTTACCCGATCGCAATCAATTGCCGTTTGCGATCAACATCGATGGGCTAGCCCCACGAGATGCAGGCATTGACCGCGCGTAGCGGGCTGGCATATGCCCTGGTCCTCGCCGTCGCTGTCGGCTGCGGCGACGGCACCGAAATCGGCTCGTCCAATCGGGGCGCCAGCATCGCCGACCAGCCCACCCGCATCGACAACGCCTACATCGTGCCCTCGTTCGTGCCAGGGTCCTGTGAGTTACAGGAGGGCCGCAGGGGCCAGTTGCGTTTCACGATCACCAACGGCCGGCCCCTCAAAGATGAACGCCTGCTGACGGTCAACACCGACGCCGCCGAACGCATCACCGTGCCACGCGAAGTCACCGTCGACATTGCTCCAGGCGAGTCACTGGCCGCCGGGGAACCCCCTGACGCACGCGGCGGTCCGCCCGCTGTGCAACTCGACGGCCTGCGCCCCTCGGTCCACCCGGCGACCTCGGTACCGGTCACGTTCGGATTCCAGGAGTTCGGCAACATCACGTTGCAGGTACCGATCGAGGCGTGCCCCGTGCAGAAATGAGTGCCCGTCACCCTAGGGGGTCGGCGGCGGCCCCTGGTCGTCGTCGAAGCCGTCGAGCAGACCCTTGCGTTGCTCGTGTGCCACCTGGCGGCGTCGCTCATCCTCGGCGGCCAGCTGCAGGGCCGTCCGCGCCCACACCGCACGGGCCCAGTGGTACGTCACCACGATCACCGCGATCCAGGCGACGATCAATCCGATGCCGGGGCCCGGGTAGGCACCGGGCGCGGTCTGTCGTGACCACACCGCCAGCAGGCCGACCAGCGATGCGACGGTCGACCCCGCCAGGGCGATCCAGGCCAGCGCCCAGCGTCTGGTCAGCAGCGCCAGCATCGAGAAACCGACGCCGAACACCAGCACCAGCCAGGTGAACACGCGCGAGGGCAGGGAGATCCCTTCACGAATCGCCGCCTCGCCACCGATGAGCACATCGAGCCCCTTGGCGCCACCGGTGTGGGGCAGCACGAACGACAGTAGGAGCGCGAAGACGCCGATCGCGATGACCAACGCCCTTGTGCCCGGATCGATTTCACGCGCGACACGGCGTTCGGCCGCCTCGAGGTCGCCCTTGAAGCTCTCGAAGTCGCCGTTCTCTGGCTTGTTCACCGGACGCACCCGTGGGACGTCTGCGCTGGGGCGGGGGCGCCGACACCGGGCATGCCCAGTCCGACGCCGGTTCGGGGCTTTCCCCACGCAGGCGGGGGGCCCACCCCCGCGGCATGGGTGTCTCCCGCGCGGGTACGGCGGTGCTCACCGATGGCCGAATCGGCGATGAGGTGATGCGGGGCGGCGCCGGTGATCGTCGTCGTGACGACATCACCGGGACGAATCTGAGCACCACCGGGATCGAAGTGCACCAGGCGGCCGTCGCGCGCCCGGCCGGACATCCGTGCGGTGGCGGCATCTTTGCGCCCCTCACCGGTGGCGACCAGCAATTCAACGGTGCGCCCGACCAGCGCGGTGTTCTCCTGAAGTGAGATCCGCTCCTGCAGCTCGACGAGCCGCTGATACCTTTCGGCCACAACGTGTTTGGGCACTTGCCCGTCCAGCTCAGCGGCGGGTGTGCCGGGTCTCTTTGAATATTGGAAGGTGAACGCGCCGGCGAACCGAGCCCGCTCGACCACATCCAGCGTCGCCTGAAAGTCCGCCTCGGTCTCGCCGGGGAATCCGACGATCAGATCGGTGGTGATCGCGGCGTGCGGTATGGCCGCGCGTACGCGGTCGATGATGCCGAGGTAGCGATCGGCCCGGTAGGAGCGTCGCATCGCCCGCAGGATTCGGTCGGAGCCCGACTGCAACGGCATATGCAGGGTGGGGCAGACATTCGGCGTCTCGGCCATCGCGTCGATCACGTCGTCGGTGAACTCAGCGGGATGCGGGGACGTGAAGCGCACCCGTTCCAGACCGTCGATGCGTCCGCACGCCCGCAACAGTTTGGCGAACGCTCCCCTGTCCCGCGGCTCGCCAGGGTCGGCGAAGGATACGCCGTAGGCGTTGACGTTCTGGCCCAGCAGGGTGACCTCCAGCACGCCCTGATCGACCAACGAGGTCACCTCGGCGAGAACATCGCCTGGCCTGCGGTCGACCTCCTTGCCGCGCAGGGCAGGGACGATGCAGAACGTGCAGGTGTTGTTGCAGCCGACCGACACCGACACCCATGCGGCATAGGCGGACTCACGAGCCGCGGGCAGCGCGGACGGGAACTCCTCCAGCGCTTCGACGATCTCGACCTGGGCCGCCCTGTTGTGGCGGGCCCGGTCGAGCAGCGCGGGCAGCGACCCGATGTTGTGGGTGCCGAACACGACGTCGACCCACGGCGCGCGCTTGAGGACAGTGTCGCGGTCTTTCTGCGCCAGGCACCCACCGACGGCGATCTGCATATCGGGGTCGGCCTGCTTACGCGGCACCAGATGACTGAGGTTGCCGTACAGCTTGTTGTCGGCGTTCTCCCGTACCGCACAGGTGTTGAACACGACGACGTCGGCGTCGGCGTCGTCGCCGGCCTTGCGGTACCCGGCCGCTTCCAGCAACCCCGCCAACCGCTCGGAGTCATGGACGTTCATCTGGCAGCCGTAGGTGCGGACCTGATAGGTGCGGACCGACGAGTGGTCGAGCGTGGGATCGGCGGCGCCCGTCCGGCGAACACCGCCGTCCGCGGTCGCCTTGCGCGCCACCATCGAAGTCACTGCTTCATGGTACGGACAGGTGAACACCGCGATTCGAGTGGATTGACGAGTTCTGAGCACGCTGGGCGTTACCTGGGTAAGGTCAGCACCCATGGGGACCACTGGGTCGGATGTGAAAGAGGTCGATCCATCTCAGGGGGCTGCGCCCATGGTCTCGATGGAGAGTGTCAACAAACACTTCGGCAGCCTGCACGTGCTCAGGGACATCAATCTCACGGTGGACCGCGGGCAGGTCATCGTCGTCCTGGGTCCGTCCGGCTCGGGTAAGTCGACGCTGTGCCGCACCATCAACCGTCTCGAGACCATCGACTCCGGCACGATCGCGATCGACGGCGAGGTACTGCCCGCCGAGGGTAAGAAGCTGGCGCAGCTGCGATCTGACGTCGGGATGGTGTTCCAGTCGTTTAATCTGTTCGCGCACAAGACAATCCTGGAAAACGTGACGCTGGCACCGATGAAGGTGCGCCGGGCATCCAAAGAAAAGGCCCGCGAGTCGGCGATGGCGTTGTTGGACCGCGTCGGGGTGGCCAACCAGGCCGACAAGTACCCGGCGCAACTGTCGGGCGGCCAGCAGCAGCGGGTCGCCATTGCGCGGTCTCTGGCCATGAATCCGAAGGTCATGCTGTTCGACGAGCCGACCAGCGCGCTGGACCCCGAGATGATCAACGAAGTCCTCAGCGTCATGACCTCGCTCGCCAAGGAGGGCATGACCATGGTGGTCGTGACCCATGAGATGGGGTTCGCACGCGGAGCGGCCAACCGCGTCGTGTTCATGGCCGACGGGGCGATTGTGGAAGCAGCCGAACCGACCGAATTCTTCACCAATCCGCAGTCAGACCGTGCCAAGGACTTCCTCGGCAAGATTCTGAAGCACTGATTCGAAAGGAACGACATATGCCATCCATTTCGAAACGCGTCATCGGCGCGATTGCCCTTGCTCTCGCGCTGCCCCTGGCGGCGACCGCGTGCGGCGGCGGCGGCAGCAGCGGCGACACGATCGTCATCGGGACGAAGTTCGACCAGCCCGGCCTGGGGCTGAAGAACCCCGACGGCACGATGAGCGGTTTCGATGTGGACGTGGCGAAGTTCGTTGCGCAGCAACTCGGCTACACCGAGGACCAGATCGAGTGGAAGGAAGCGCCGTCAGCGCAGCGCGAGACGCTCATCCAGAACGGCCAGGTGAAGTACATCGTGGCGACCTACTCCATCACGGATTCCCGCAAGGAGAAGGTCTCTTTCGCCGGACCGTATCTGATCACGGGCCAGAGCCTGCTGGTCCGCGAGGACAACACCGACATCACCGGCGAGGCCTCTCTGCAGAACAACAAGAAGCTGTGCTCGGTGTCGGGTTCGACCCCGGCGCAACGCATCAAGGACAAGTATCCCGGTGTCCAGCTGCAGCAGTATGACACCTACTCCGCGTGCATCGAGGCCCTGAAGAACGGTGCCGTGGACGCGGTGACCACCGACGAAACCATCCTCGCCGGCTACGCCGCGCAGACCCCCGGGGTGTTCAAGCTCGTCGGCGGCACGTTCTCCGAGGAGCGCTACGGCATCGGCCTGAAGAAGGGCGACACCGAGTTGTGCACCAAGATCACCGACGCGATCAAGAAGATGGAGTCCGACGGCGCATGGAAAGCCGCGTGGGACGAGAACCTCGGCCCCGCCGGGTTGCCCGCACCAACGCCGCCCACTCCCGACGCCTGCTGATCGAGCCGAAAGCCGAGAAAGCCTAGGAATCTTCCGTGGAGGTCTTCACCGAGTATCGCGCACAGATCTTCGAGGCTTTCTGGACCACGATCCAGCTGACGGTCTACTCCGCGATCGGAGCCCTGATCCTGGGCACGCTGCTGGCGGCGATGCGGCTGTCGCCGGTGCCCATGCTGAATTGGCTCGGAACGGCCTACGTCAACGTGGTCCGCAACACCCCGCTCACGCTGATCATCCTGTTCTGTTCGTTCGGTTTGTCACAGACACTGGGAATCACGCTGGTCGACCGGAACTCGCCGACCTCCATCGAGGACAGCAACTTTCGGCTCGCGGTTCTCGGGTTCATCGTCTATACGGCGGCATTCGTGTGTGAGACCGTCCGCTCGGGTGTCAACACCGTTCCGCTCGGGCAGGCCGAGGCGGCGCGCTCGCTGGGTCTGACATTCGGACAGAACCTGCGGATCGTGTTGCTGCCGCAGGCGTTTCGCTCGGTGATCATTCCGCTGGGTTCGGTGCTGATCGCGCTGACGAAGAACACGACCATCGCCTCGGCGATCGGCGTGGCCGAGGCCGCTCTGTTGATGAAGGAGATGATCGAGAACACCGCGGCCCTGATGACGATCGGCATCATCTTTGCCGCCGGGTTCATCATCCTGACGCTTCCGACGGGGTTGTTCTTCGGCTGGCTGGGCAAGCGGTTGGCGGTGGCGCGGTGAGCTCGGCATCGGTTCTCTTCGACGCGCCGGGCCCCCGCGCGCGGGCGCGCAACGCGGTCGTCACGGTCGTCACCTTGGTGCTCATGGCGCTCGTGGTGTGGGTGGTCTACTCGAAGCTGCAGGCGCGCGGGCAGCTTGACGCGGCGAAGTGGGAGCCGTTCCTGACGGCGAATCTGTGGAAGACCTACGTTCTTCCCGGTGTGCAGGGCACGCTGACCG
The DNA here is from genome assembly GCA_964579685.1 of uncultured Mycobacterium sp. GTDB lineage: Bacteria > Actinomycetota > Actinomycetes > Mycobacteriales > Mycobacteriaceae > Mycobacterium. The sequence goes on along the minus strand of CAZOIX010000083.1, from coordinate 3,807 downwards.
CCGCTGCGGTGTCGATCGTGCTGGCGCTACTGCTGGGATTCGTCCTCGGCGTGGCACGGATGTCGCCGAATCCGGCGATCCGGTGGCCCTCGGCGGTCTTCGTCGAGTTCTTCCGCGCAATACCCGTGCTGATCATGATGATCTTCGCCTACTTCCTGTACGCGATGTACGACGTCTTCCCGTCCAAGCATCTGGCCCTTGCCGGCGTCATCACCGGCCTGACGCTCTACAACGGCGCCGTCATCGCCGAGATCGTTCGGGCCGGGGTCCATGCGCTACCGCGGGGACAGGCCGAAGCGGCATCCGCGCTCGGGCTGCGGTGGGGACAGACGATGCGCGCGATCCTGCTGCCGCAGGCGATCACGTCGATGCTGCCGGTCCTCATCTCACAACTGGTGGTCGTCCTCAAGGACACGGCGATCGGCTACCAGATAACCTTCCTGGAGATGGTGCGTCAGGGAACGCAGGTCGGCGCCGCGTATGGCAACTACATCCCCGCACTCATCGTCATCGCTCTGCTGATGATCGCCGTCAACTTCAGCCTCTCGCACTTTGCGACCTGGCTGGAGGCACGATTGCGCCGGTCGCGGCGAGGTTCGGCGCCGATGAATGCCGATGAACCGGTCACCCAGGGCTCGTTCGGGGCCGGTGCGGGCGGCACCATCTGAAACGGCTAGATCAGTCGCGCACATCGCTGCAACTGATCCGCCGTGGGCGGCTGATAGAACGACAGCACCGCGTGCTCGCAGCCGAGGCTTTTCAGCTCCGGGAGCCGGGCGAGCTGCTCCTCGAGGTGCCCCGCCACGGCGGGCTGGATGAACAGCTGTATGGAGCGCCGGATTGCGGCAGGGTCGCGGCCGACCTCTGCACATGCCTCGTCGAGTAAGGCGCTGGTCTTCGCCCACGCCTCCACGTCGCCGTGACTCGGCACGTTCCACTCGTTCGCGTGACGAGCGATGACGCGCAACATTTTTGGCTTCTCACCACCGATGACGATCGGCGGGTACGGCTGCTGAAGCGGCTTTGGATTGGCCAGCGCATCGTGAGTGCGATAGTGGCGGCCCTCGAAGGTGACGACGTCCTCGGTCCACAGTCGCCGGATGAGGGTGAGCGCCTCGTCGAGCATCTCCACCCGCGCACCGGGACTCGGGAACGGCAGACCGTATCCGCGATGCTCGGGTTCGTGCCAGCCGGCCCCCAGCCCGAAATCCAGCCGTCCGCCGCTGATGTGGTCGACCGTCACCGCCATTTTCGCCAGGACCGCCGGGTTGCGGTACGTGACACCGCTGACCATGCACCCGACCCGGGCACGCGACACCACACCTGCCATTGCAGCCAACGACGTCCAGCCCTCGTACGTCGGATCCGACAAATCCGACAAACCATAGAAATGGTCATAATTCGCGATCGAATGGAATCCCAGTTCGTCAGCCCGCGACCAGAATTCGTGGAGCACCGGATAGTCGAATGTCGGGGCGATCTTGGCCGAGAGCAGCATCTGCGCAACCTACCTCGTGCCCGGGCACCGAATCGTCCAACTCGAGGCGCACGTCAATTGAGGTCTCCGGCCGTGATCGCGGTGTCGTCACCGAACCACTTCTCCTTGATGAGGGTGTAGGTTCCGTCCTCGCGAAGACGGAACAGGGCCTGATTGACAGGCTTGCGCAGGGCGCTGTTGACGCTCAGCACAAAACCCTGGTCTTCCTCTTGAAACACCGGCCCTGCGACGACCGCCACACCTTCACCGCGGTGCGCAACGTAATAGCGCAGGACAGGAGCGTCGAAGACCACCGCGTCGTAATCCTCTTCACGCAGCAGGTGGTAGGAGTCTTCGATCGTTCGTGTCTCGGTGGCATCTATCCCCATGCCTCGGAGAAAGTCCGCTGCTGTGGTGCCCTCGACGGTGGCCACCGACTTGCCGTAAAGGTCTGCCGGCCCGTTGACCTTGGCGTCCAGCTTCGCCACCGTCAGGGTGGCGCTGAGGTTGGCCGAGTAGAACGCAACGAACACTATTCCGGCGAAACCCCAAAGGATCGCCAGCGCTTTCGTCATGGTTTTCGTCGCAGAGGCACTGTTCTTACCGACGAGTGACCCGATCCCCCAACCGAACGACTGCACAATGCCGGGCAGATAGGACCGCGCGACAACTGGCTGGGCACTGCGACGCTCGACGAGCCAGAAAATATGGGCGGGAATGACGGTGATCACCACGGCGGCGGCGAGCCAGATCAGCATCGTCCGCGACAGCAAGAGGTCCAGGTAGCCGCCCAAGCCAGGGACTGACGGGCGAGTGTGCGCGACCGGCACGATGATCTGCAATCCCGCGTCGAGGGTCGGCTGGGAGAAATCGAAGGACTGTTCGCGCTCAGAGGTCAGCGAAATACCGCCCACCGCCACATCGGCGCGTCCGTCGGCGACCGCCGCCAATTGACCACGCACGTCACCGGTGTCGAGGTAGTCGGTGGGCCGGCCCAGTTGCTTGGCGATCTCGTTCCACAGGTCGATGCTGAAACCTGTCAGCTCACCGTCGCTGGTTTGCATGACGAACGGCTCCAACGGGTGGATCGCGACTGTCACCGACTGCCCGTCGGTTTCCGGTTCAGCGGTGGCCGTTGGGGCCACACCTATCAGGGACACGCAAAGAACGACGGCCGCCACCGCGTACCATCGCAAACCCATCCTGCGTTACGTCCTTTTCGTCCTACGGCTGTCAGGCACCCTACCTACCGCCTCGCGGACGGTCGCATCAGCGCCGGCCACCGGGTCACCGTAGGCACCACCTGCCCACCGGCTAGACCCGGCGTCGCTCCCGTTCGCTGGCCAACTCGACGGTGACCACGTCGAACGCCATCGTCTGGTGGTAGCCGCGGCGCGCCAGCATCCCGACGAGCCGGCGCGCGACCTTGATGTCGTCGTCGCCGAGTTTTTCGCGACGCAGCTTGTCGCGGACCAACTGCTCAGCCCGCTGACGTTCGGCACCCGCGTCGATATCGGCCAACGCCGCACTGATCACCTCGTCATCGACGCCCTTGTTACGCAGTTCGGCGGCCAAGGCGCGCTTACCTTTTCCGGCATTGACCCGTCGTGAGCGGACCCACTGTTCGGCGAAGTCGACATCATCGACCAACCCGACATGCGTGAGCCGATCAAGCACCGCGGCGCTGACGTCGTCGGGGTAGCCCCTCTTGGCCAGCTGCCCCTCCAGCTCGGCGCGGGTGCGGGCCCTCGCGGTGAGCAGGCGCAGACACAACGCTCGCGCCTGCTCCTCGCGAGAAGCCTCAGAAGTCGACGGGGGCGGGCAGGACTTCGTCATCGGACGGAGTTGCTGCGGTCACGTCGGCACCGATACCGAGCTTTTCCTTGATCTTCTTCTCGATCTCGTTGGCCACGTCGGGGTTCTCCAGCAGGAAATTGCGAGCGTTCTCCTTGCCCTGCCCCAATTGCTCACCCTCATAGGTGAACCACGAACCGGACTTGCGGATGAAGCCCTGCTCGACACCCATGTCGATGAGCGAGCCTTCCTTGCTGATGCCCTTGCCGTAGAGGATGTCGAACTCGGCCTGCTTGAACGGCGGCGACACCTTGTTCTTGACGACCTTGACGCGGGTGCGGTTGCCCACGACCTCGACGCCGTCCTTGATCGACTCGATGCGACGGATGTCGAGCCGCACCGACGAGTAGAACTTCAGCGCCCGTCCACCCGGGGTGGTCTCGGGCGAACCGAACATGACGCCGATCTTCTCGCGCAACTGGTTGATGAAGATGCAGATCGTCTTGGACTTGTTGAGGTTGCCGGTGAGCTTGCGC
>CAZOIX010000082.1:0-9659 GCA_964579685.1 uncultured Mycobacterium sp. | reverse complement strand
TCGACGTGCACATGCTGCAGTACTCCGGGGCCATCTGGTATCCGATGGTCTACGACATGCCCGCCCGCGCCAAGGAGGCGTTCGGCACGCAGAAGCGGCAGCGGCAGATGGACCGGTGCCGCCAGTACATCACGCAGGTGGGGGCGACGTGGGTGATCCCGTCCGCCGGCCCGCCGTGCTTTCTGGACCCGGCATTGCGCGAACTCAACGACGACCACGGCGATCCCGCCAACATCTTTCCCGACCAGGTGGTCTTCCTGGACCAGATGCACACGCACGGCCACGACGGCGGGCTGCTGATGGTGCCGGGGACGACAGCGGATTTCACAGGGTCACAGCTGAATTCGCTCCTCCATCCGCTACCCGAGGATGAAGTGCACGCCATCTTCACGAGCGGAACGGCAGTCTACATCGCCGACTACGCCGAGCGGATGGCGCCGGTGCTGGCCGCCGAGAAGGCCACGTGGGCACCGGCAGCGGGTGAATCCTTACTGGAACCGCTGCGCACACTGTTCGAGCCGATCATGGCCGCCAGCGACCAGATCTGCGACGGCATCGGTTATCCCGTCGAACTGCGCCTGGGTGCTGAGACAGTCGTCATCGACTTTCCGAAACGCGCTGTGCGCGAACCTGTTCCGGACGAGAAGTTCCGCTATGGATTCGCGATCGCGCCCGAACTCGTGCGGACGGTGCTGCGGGACGACGAGCCGGACTGGGTCAACACCATCTTCCTGTCCACCCGGTTCACCGCGTGGCGCGTCGGGGGCTACAACGAGTACCTCTACACGTTCTTCAAATGCCTGACCGACGAACGCATCGCGTACGCCGACGGCTGGTTCGCCGAGGCGCACGACGACACCGCCTCGATCATGCTGGACGGCTGGGAGATTCAACGGCGCTGCCCCCATCTGAAGGCCGACCTGTCGACGTTCGGTGTGGTGGAGGGCTCCACGCTGACCTGCAACCTGCACGGCTGGCAGTGGAATCTCGAGAACGGCCGGTGCCTGACGTCCAAGGGCCACGAGTTGAGAAGCAGCCGCGCATGACCGGCGCGGACCAGCATTACGACGACGGGATGATCCAGCTCGACCGGCTGGCGATCACGCTGCGTCGTTACCACTTTCCGTCAGGCACGTCGAAAGTCATTCCGTTGCGGTCGATCCGGGGCTACAAGGCCGAGCCACTCGGCATGTTCACCGAGCGGTTCCGTGTCTGGGGCAGTACCGATCCTCGACGCTGGATGCCGCTCGACGTCTGGCGTCCGATCAAGTCGACGCTCGTGACCCTCGATGTCGACGGAGTTCGTCCCGCGCCGGCGTTCACCCCGCAGCGCCCCACGGAGTTCCTCGCAGTCCTCGACGAGCTGCTGGAAAGCTAGAACGCGGGCACGCTGTCACGGTGTGGATGCAGGGCGCCGACCGCCGAGGTGAGGGGCAGGTGCAGCGCGTCGACGATGCCCGGCGCCGCCTCGCACACCCACGGGATCGCGTTGACCGCCCGCATGCCTGTCGCGAGTAGTCCGTGCTCACTTGCACTTTCACCCTCGCGGTAGCCCACTTCGAATTCGCCGTCGAACGACGGTTCACCGTCGATCAACACCCGCCAGATGCCGTCGGTGGCTCCGGTTCGTCCCATCGGCCAGTCCGGTGCGAGATCGTCGGCCATCCGGTCGACATGCTCCAGGCTGACCACCTCTTCACCGTCGACGACGCCGATGCACTTGGCGTAGGTAGCGCCGACCGTACCTGCCGGGATGAGGCCACACGCGGTGTGCAGATCGCGCGGGGTCGGCAGGAATTCACACGTCTCACGGATCTCGTCGAACTCGACACCGAGTGCGTCGGCGACCATCGTGATCGCCGCTCCCCAGCCCCACCGCAGCACCCCTGGCTGCCGCAAACCGCCCTGATAGTCCAGTGGTTGGCCGAATCCGAACAGTTCGCGCACGTCCCACTCGACGGGATACTCCGAGTAGTTCGTGATCTCGATGCCGCGCACCGAATACACCTTGTGCGACATCGTCATCAGGGCGATCGGAAAGAGGTCGCAGCCAAAGCCGGGTTCGATACCCGACGAGAAGATCGAGCTGCGGCCGGCGGCCGCCGCTTCGCGGATCGGATCGAGGAAGCGTTTCGAGAGCGAACCCTTTTCGTAGACGAGGCCGGGCAGTGAGGGGGTGACGACGTTGACGCCCGCCGACAGGATGCGACAGAAGTCGGCGAGTGCCTCCGCAGGCCGCGGGCCCGCGGGCGCCGCGTACATCACGCAATCCACCCCCGAGGCCAGCAGCGCGTCGGCGTCGCGCGTGGCCGTGACACCGACCGGATCGATGCCCGCCAGCACACCGACGTCCTGGCCGTCCTTGGATTCCGAGTGCACCCACGCCCCGGCGAGTTCGAGATGTGGTCGGTCCATGATCGTCCGGATGGCATAGCGCCCGACGCCGCCGGTGGCCCACACAGCGACGCGATACGCCTTGTCCACTGACTGTGCCATGTTGTCTCCCTACACTCTTGCGCAAAAACATTACATCTGTAATCTCTTTTCGTGGTCGAACTCCGCGAAGAATGGAGACGCACATGGGTGAACTCGATGGCAAGGTGGCCATCGTCACCGGCACCAGCCGCGGCGTCGGGGTGGGCATCGCGCACGAGCTGCTGCGGGCCGGGGCCACAGTGGTCGGCTGTTCGCGGTCGGCCCTGGACGCCATGCCCGGCACGGCCGACAATCCCGACTGGGCGCGGCGTTCCGACCAGATGGTCTGCGACCAAGCCGATTACACGGCCATCGACGCATTCGTGCAGCACGTTGTCGACCGCCACGGCCGGCTGGACATCCTGGTCAACAACGCGGGTGGCACCGTCCCGTCGCCGTCGGTCGACGCGGTTCCGGCGCTGGTGTCCCGGATCCAGGGCGCCCCGGCCAGCGACGACGACTACGAACGCAGCGCGCTCTTTCACGCGTTCGCCGTGCAGATGAACCTGATCAGCCCGCTCTGGTTCGCGATTCGGGCGTACCGGCAGATGAAGACTCAGGACGGTGTCGGCTGCATCATCAACGTCTCCAGTGGGGCGGGCCATCCGGCGGGTTCACCGACGCTGGTGTCCTACGGGGCCGCAAAGGCGGGACTCAACCAGATGACGCGCTCGCTCGCCCAGGAGTGGGGCCCCGCTGTCCGGGTCAACTGCGTCGCGCTCGGTCCGACGATCACCGAGAACTTCCGGTCGTTCGTCCTGCCCAAGGACGATCCCACCGGGACGGAGTATTTCGTGAACGTGCCGATGAAGCGCGGCGGCGAACCGGCCGAGGTGGGACGCACCTGCGTGTTCCTCGCCTCCGGCACAGCCGATTTCGTCAACGGAACCACGATCGAGATCGACGGCGGCATGCTGCCCGGCGTGCTGTACGACGCCGGACTCAAGACCATCACCGATCTGCTGTGAGGACGCCGGTGGGCATCCACGCCGCGCACGACCTGAAGCCGCTGGACCACACCCGCGGTGTCATGTGGTGAAGTCTGTCCATGGCAGGTGCAGTGCGACCGCGGCGGCCCCCAGGGGGTAACCAACGTCGTGCCGAGCGGACCCGGCAGATGGTGATCGACGAGACCGTCCGCTACATCCTCGACGAGGGTTTCGCCGCACCCAGCGTCCGTCGCATCACCGAGCGCGCCGGGGTGACCTGGGGTGTGGTGCAGTACCACTTCGGCGATCTGAGCGGACTTCTCATCGCGGTCGTCGACGAAGGTTTCCGCCAGCTCACCGAGATTCTCGCCGCGGTACCCGCCACGACCGCCGACCTGCCGATCGAACAACGCACCCAGGTCGTCGTGGACGCGGCATGGTCGGCGTTCTCCAGCCCGACGTCGATGGCCGCGATCGAGATCCTGATCGCCACGCGTTCGGGCAGAAGCGATGCGGTCAACACACGGCTGGCGGACACGATGCGCCAGCTCACCGAACTCGGCCGCCACCTCGGCGAGGGCCTTGACCCGAGGCATGCGAAGGAGATCGGTAACCACATCTGGGCCTGTCTGCGCGGAATTGTTGTGGCACAGATCATTTCGTCGGAGCCGCTGGATACGTCCAGGGACCGGCGCGCCCTGGTCGACGTGCTGACCGCCTACGTCCGCACGCACGGTGCCGAACGGCGCTAGCGCCTACTTCGGCTCGAGCAGTTCGGTTCCGACGAAGGGCACCAACGCGTCAGGCACTCGCACACTGCCATCGGGCTGTTGGTGATTCTCGAGGATGGCCACCAACCACCGCGTCGTCGCCAGCGTTCCGTTCAGCGTCGCCGCCGTCTGGGGCTTGCCGTTCTCGTCGCGGAACCGCACCGCCAGACGACGGGCCTGAAACGTCGTGCAGTTCGACGTCGAGGTCAGTTCACGGTAGGTCTGCTGCGTCGGAATCCACGCCTCGCAGTCGAACTTGCGCGCGGCCGATGACCCCAAATCCCCTGCGGCAATGTCGATGACGCGGTAGGGAACATCGATCTTCGCCAGCATCTGGCGCTCCCAGCCCAGCAGCCGCTGGTGTTCGGCCTCGGCGTCTTCAGGCTTGCAGTAGACGAAGCCCTCGACCTTGTCGAACTGGTGCACACGAATGATGCCGCGAGTGTCCTTGCCGTGACTGCCCGCCTCGCGGCGAAAGCACGACGACCACCCCGCGTAGCGCAGGGGACCGTCCGACAGGTCGAGGATCTCGTCGGCGTGGTAGCCGGCCAGGGCCACCTCCGATGTGCCGACCAGAAACAGATCGTCGGCCTCCAGGTGGTAGACCTCCTCGGCGTGCGCGCCGAGAAAGCCGGTGCCCGCCATCACTTCCGGGCGCACCAGGACCGGCGGAATCATCAGGGTGAAACCGTTCTCCCGCGCCAGTTGCGCGGCCAGCTGCAGCAGCCCGAGTTGTAGCAGCGCGCCTGCCCCGGTGAGGAAGTAGAACCGCGCACCCGACACCTTGGCGCCGCGCTCCAGGTCGATGAGTCCGAGCGACTCGCCGAGCTCGACGTGGTCCTTGGGGCTGTCGATGGCGCGGGGTTCTCCGACGGTGTCGAGCACGACGAAGTCGTCTTCGCCGCCCGCGGGGACACCGTCGAGGATCACGTTCGGCAGGGCCATGTGGGCGGTGTGAAACGCCTCCTCGGCCGCGCCCTGCGCGGACTCGGCGGCCTTGACTTTCTCGGCGAGCTCCTTGGCCGCCGCGAGCAGAGCCGGCCGGTCGTCGGGTGCTGCCTTGCCGACCTTCTTGCTGGCCGCCTTCTGCTCGGCACGCAGATTGTCGGCCGACGACACTGCCGCCCGCCGCGCGGCATCGGCGGCCAGGAGCGCATCGACCAGGCCGGGGTCTTCGCCGCGGGCACGTTGCGAGGTGCGCACCACATCCGGGTTTTCGCGCAGCAGTTTGAGGTCGATCACGGGCGCAACACTACTTTTGCCCGCCCATGTGGGACATGCCGAGGTCGGGCCCCTCAGGCACAACCCCGTAACGTTACAACTGCATCACTTGTCACATAGCCTGACACGCCTGTCACAATGGAGCAGATGTCTGAGGCACCCACCGTGGAATACCCGCTTGATGGCGAGGCCGCCCCGCCGTCGCCGCGGGCGCCGTGGTGGCGCAGCTTCCAGGCCGCATCGACGCGCCGGGCGCTGCTGCTGACCGCGCTCGGCGGCCTGCTCATCGCCGGGCTGATCACGGCCATTCCGCAGAAGCAGGGTCCAGGCAGCCTGACGGCCAGCACGATCTCGCTCGGTCCCCGCGGAAACGAGACCTTCAAGCACGCCAAGGCCGGCGACTGCCTGAACTGGCCCGAGCGCACCCCCGATGAGGCCGAGATCGTCGACTGCAAGGACGAGCACCGGTTCGAGGTCGCCGAATCGGTGGATATGCGCACCTTCCCCGGCAGCGAGTACGGGCCCGACGCGGCGCCGCCGTCGACTGCGCGGATTCAGCAGATCAGCCAGGAGCAGTGCTCGGCGGCGGTCAAGCGGTACCTGGGCGCCCAGTTCGACCCGAACAGCCGCTTCACGGTCAGCATGTTGTGGTCCGGCGACAAGGCCTGGCGCCAATCCGGCGAACGGCGGATGCTCTGCGGCCTGCAGCTGCCCGGCCCCAACAACCAGCAGGTGGCCTTCAAGGGCAAGGTCGCCGATAACGACCAGTCCAAGGTGTGGCCCGCGGGTACCTGCCTCGGCATCGACCCGTCGACCAACCAGCCGACCGACATCCCGATCGACTGCGCCGCACCGCATGCGATGGAGGTGACCGGTGCGGTCAACCTCGCCGAGAAGTTCCCGGGCGGCATGCCCCCCGAACCCGAGCAGGACAGCTTCATCAAGGACGCGTGCACCCGGATGACGGACGCCTACCTGGCGCCCATCGAGCTTCGCAGCACCACACTGACCCTGATCTACAGCACGATCTCCCTGCCGACCTGGGCGGCGGGCAGCCACCAGGTGTCGTGCAGCATCGGTGCGACCCTCGGCAACGGCGGCTGGTCGACCTTGCTCAACAGCGCCAAGGGACCGCTGATGATCAACGGTCAGCCACCGGTTCCGCCGCCCGACATCCCTCAGGAACGGCTGAGTTTCCCGCCGGTCCCGATGCCCGATGTGCCCGCCGAGTCCTCCTCGTCGTCGTCATCCTCTTCGTCGTCGTCTTCGTCGTCGTCCTCGTCCTCGTCGACCAGCGGCGGGCCCGACTACGGAGGCCAGACCGAGCACATGCCGGGTTCTGCGCAGCCCACCGAGGCCCCCGCGCCGACCGATGACCCTGCCGCGCCGGGCAACACGTTCCTCAACGCCCCGCCGCCACCACCGGCCGCACCACCACCGGCACCGGGCCTTCCGCCGCCGCCACCCCCACCGCCCCCACCGGGGCTGCCTCCGCCGCCACCCGGTCCGGAAGCCGTGCCGCCGCCGGCGCCACCGCCGCCGGTGCTGCCCCCGCCGCCACCACCGGGGCAGTAATCGCGTGGCCGTGCGGATGAGCCCGCAACGGTTTGACGAGCTGGTCTCCGACGCACTCGACCTGATCCCCCCTCGACTCACGAAGGCGATCGACAACGTCGTCGTCCTGGTCGAGGAACGCAACGCCGATGAACCGGACCTGCTGGGGCTCTACGAAGGGATCGCGCTGACCGAGCGCGACGGATGGTATGCGGCCGGATCGCTACCCGACACCATCACGATCTACCGCGCAGCGCTGCTGGACGCCTGCGACAGCGAGGACCAGGTGATCGACGAGGTGGCGATCACGGTCATCCACGAGATCGCCCACCACTTCGGCATCGACGACGCTCGGCTGCACGAACTCGGGTGGGGGTAAGTCGCCGACACGCCGCGGTGTTGGGCGGTGTGCGTCTGCGCCCGCGCGAAACTGGGTCCATGAGCAGCCAGTGCCGAGACTGTATGGCGGAAGTCGAGCACTGCCACGGCACCGTCATCCACCACGCCACGGAACGATCCGAATGCACCGAGGCCGACTGCGAGACACCCGAGGTGGTGCACGCGTTCACCATCGACTGCGACGCCATCGGCTGCACCTGCCACATCAGGATCGCCAAGGCGGTCTGAGCCGGTCACCCCATCGGATCGGCCGACTGGAGCGCGTCGTGAACGGGGTCGACGTCGGGCTCCGGATAGAACGGCGGCACCAGCGCCCCCCACTGCACGCAGCTCCACCGGCCGTCGGTGATCGGTGCCAGCACAATCGCCTCGGTGTTGCCGAGGTGGTGATCGAGCGCAAAGCTGCCGTCGACACCCGCCAGCACGGCCGAGGCCAGCCGGATCGCGGCGCCGTGGCTCACCATGACGACGTCGCCGGTGAATGCGTCGTCGTCGAGGTAGCGCATGCGCAACGCAGTGACCGCGGGCAGATAGCGGTGCAGCACCTGGCGTGCGGTCTCACCGTCGGGCAGCGGCATGTCGACGTCACCGCGATGCCAACGCTGATAGATGGTGTTGAACTCCTCGATCGCCGCGTCGTCGCTGCGGTTCTCCAGGTGACCCACCTGAACCTCGTGGATGCCGTCCACCTCATGGGTGTCCACCCCGAGTTCGGCGGCGATCTCGTGCGCGGTCTGCGTGGCGCGCACCGCCACCGAATGCGCGATGAGCCCCGGCCGGTGCGTGAGTCCGCGCGCGAACGTGCGGGCCTGATCGCGACCGAGATCGGTCAACGCCGCACCGGGCGGCCTGGTGTCGAGCCGACGCTCGACGTTGCCATGCGACTGTCCGTGCCGGACCAGCACCAGCCGTCCACTCACTCCTTCTCCTCCCCCGATCGCCGCTTCCCGGCCGGTCCCATCGGCCAGGAGCCGAGATAGCGCACATCCGCACAACGCTGCACCAACGCTTTGAGTGCCCCGGCAACCGGCGGGTCATCGACGTGGCCGACGCAATCGACAAAGAAGATGTACGTCCCGAGTTCGGTTCGGGTGGGCCGCGATTCGATGCGGGTCAGGCTGATGTCACGACTCGCGAACTCCGTCAGGGCGGATGCCAGCGCTCCGGGAACGTTGTCGAGGAGAAGCACCACCGACGTGCGGTCGGCGTTGGTGCGCCCGGGCGGCGGACCGATCGGTCCGGCCAGGACGAAGCGGGTGCGTGCGTTGGGCTCGTCGACGACGTCGGACGCCAGTACCTCGAGGCCGTGGCGATGGGCGGCCAGCGCGGTGGTCACGGCGGCATCTGCCTGACCGTTGGCGACGTCGACGGCGGCGGCGGCGTTGGAATCCGCCGGATGGAACTCGGCGCGCGGCAGATTCGTGGCGACCCACCTGGCCACCTGCGCCCGCGCCACCGGATACGCAGCGATCGTCACGGGGTCGGTGACACCCTTTCGCACCGCGATCGTGAACGCGATGTCGAGTTCGTACTCGGCGAAGATCTGAAGGGGCGTACCGGTCGCGAGGCTGTCCAGAGTCGGCAGCACCGACCCGTCGATGGAATTCTCGATCGGCACGCAGGCGAACGCGGCCTCCGACGATCGCACCATTTCCAGCGCCGCCGACGGGCTGGCGGCCGGTGCCCATTCGAAATCCGCCAGGGGGACCAGCCGCGCCTCGACCATGCCACGCAGGGCCGCCTCGGTGAAGGTCCCTTCGGGGCCAAGGTAGGCGATGCGGGTCACGGTGCAACCCTATCGGTACACCCTGGTAATCCCGTTCCGCTGCACGTAAGCCTTGCGCGATCGCTGACAACGTAGTTAAGTTAGGCTCACCTTATCTACGGGAGGTTGGCGATGACAGTTCCGGTGACCAAAGCCACACCGACGACGGCCGAGCGGATCCGCAGCGCGTGTGTGCGTGCGGGCGGCGCGATACTTGCGGTCGAGGGGCTGGAAACCGCCGAGTCTCCGGTGCACCACCTGCTCGACGACGGATCGTTCGCCATCACCGTTCCGGTGGACGGGCCCGTCGCCGAGAAGGTCGTCTCGGCGGGCCACGCGGGCATCCAGGCGGTGCTGGAGATGACCGACTACGCCCCCCTCCCCCTGCGCGAGCCGGTGCGGTCGCTGGTGTGGATCCGCGGGCGACTGCGGGACGTCGCGGCGACCGACGTCGCGGCCCTGCTCGACCTCGTCGCGAGCGAAGATCCGAACCCCGCCCTGCTGCAGGTGAACTCCGGCAACGCCGGCACCGACACGCGCTATGCC
>CAZOIX010000081.1:3079-9695 GCA_964579685.1 uncultured Mycobacterium sp. | reverse complement strand
CAGTTTCGAGCGCGAGGACCTTGTCAAGGTTGTGGTCGACATCGCCAAGGGTGTCGCCGATGGCGCGGTATTCGGCATCCGGCCCGGTCTGCACATCGGTCGACAGCGTGGTGTAGTTGCTGCTCGCAATGGTCGCCTCGATCACAGATTCACGGTCGATGCCGAGGCGTTCGGCGATTTCCGTCGCGGTCGGCGCGCGATTGAGTTCTTGGGACAACTCGCCGCGGGCCTTGACCATCTGGCCCTGAAGATCTTTCAGGCGGCGGGGCACCTTGACCGCCCATCCGTAGTCGCGGAAGTGCCGGCGCACCTCGCCCATCATCGTCGGCACGGCGAAAGCGAGGAAGTCCGCGCCGTTGTGGGGGTCGAAGCGGTTGACCGCGTTGACCAAGCCGACCCGTGCCGCCTGGATGAGGTCGTCGATCGGCTCGCCGCGATTTCTGAAACGGCGGGCGATGTGATCGGCGAGCGGCAACGCCCGCGCGATGACGTCGTCGCGTTGACGACGGTATGCGGCCGAGTCCTCATCGAGGGTTGCGAGAAGGCGCAACATTTCGTTGAGATCGGCGTATTCAGAAGTCGAGTCAGACACGTTGTATAGCCTCAGTCGGTTGCTGCCGGTGCGGTGTCGCGGGCGGCTCGGGGCTGAACCTCTCGTGTAGGTGCGGCTATACCCACGCGCCCGGCCGCCGAAACCTGATAGACCATCGGCATGCAGCCAGACGCGAGCGAAAATGCAGTCCCCGGCATCACCGGAATCCACCACTTCTCGGTCACGGTGACCGATCTTGAGGCCAGCGTGGCGTGGTACCAGCGGTTACTCGGGGCAGACCGTCTGCCGATGAAATTCCCGCACTACGGCTGCGAGGACACCGGCTACGCAGAGTTGCTCGTCGAACCGCGCTCGGGGGTCGTGATCGGCTTACATACCAACACCGGCAATGGGGGAGAGCGATTCGACGAAGCCCGGACGGGGCTGGACCACATCGCGCTGAATGTCGCCACCCGCGCCGACCTCGAGGCGTGGACTGGGTGGCTCGAGGAGCTCGGAATCGATCATTCCGGTATCAGGGCGGAGGACCAGCCGTTCCCCTTCGCCACGGTGGTGTTCCGCGACCCGGACAACATCCAGCTCGAACTCTTCGCCATCGGTTGAGCACGCTGGCGAAACCACAGCCGCGATCCGTACAGTCGGGTGTCATGTCGCGACCGGGGGTGCTGCAGGTGCGGGTGATCGGGCGCGTGTCGGCCCTGCTGGTCGTTCTTCTGGGGTTTCTCGCGTTCAGCGGCGCCCGTGCCTCGGCGGTCCCCGGCGGGGACTTTCCCGACGCTCTGACCTTCGGGGGGCTGCAGCGCAGCTACTTCGTCCACGTCCCACCCGGGCTCGAGCAGCCGACCGGCCTGGTGATCAACCTGCACGGGGCCGGCATGACCGGACCGGCCCAGGCGGCGGCGACGAACTACAACGCCATCGCCGACCAGCACGGGTTCGTCGTCGTCTATCCCGAGGGCATCGACTTGAGCTGGGCCGATGGCCGCGGTGCCTCGGTTCCTGACCGACAGGGTGTGGACGACGTCGGCTTCCTGGTGGCCGTTGCCGATCGGCTGACGCAGGACTTCGGCATCGACCGCGGGCGGGTATTCGCCACCGGAATGTCGGCGGGGGCGTTCATGGCCAACCGGCTGGCGTGTGCACGTGCGGATGTCTTCTCGGCCGTCGCTTCGGTGGCGGGGACACTCGGGTCCACGTTCGGTTGCAGCCCGTCGCAACCCGTCTCCGTCATGACCATCCACGGGACGGCGGACAGCGTCGTCCCGTTCAACGGTGGCCCGATGGTGGGGCGAGGCGGTGCGAGCGACATTCTGTCGGCGCCGGCGCTGGCGCAGCGGTGGCGTGAACTGGACGGATGCCCCGGCCAACCCGTCGAGGACTCCCCGGCGCCCAGCGTGCAACGGTTCTCGTCGTTTGGCTGCGCCGACGGCACCGAGGTGTCGTTCATCCAGATCGATGGCGGGGCACACACCTGGCTGGACGCCTCCACTGCCAGTGCGCAGTTTTTCGCCACACACGGCAGGTGATCGCGTCCCGAGTCATGTCTCGTCGGCGACCTGGTCCTTCGTCTGATGGCCGCCGGGGGCGTCGGGGTCGTCGTTGCGGTGCTCCAGCTTCTCCTGGATGTCGCGCTGCTCCTCGGTCACCCTGGTGGCGTCCTTGGGTGTCGACGGCGGATCGTTCGTCTGCATTCGTGCAGGGTCTCCCGGCCACCCGTCAACTAAACCCTCGGGCGATTTCGGTGCGCCAACGATCGCTCAGCGATAGAAAGCGCACCGAAATCGCTAGGCGGGCGACAAGCGGAACACGTTGATCGTGCGAACGCCCTCGGTTTTCACTGCGTAGGACGCAAAGTTGGACGCATAGCCTGCTGCGAGGGCGAACAGGCGGTCATGATCGTCGCCCTCCGTGGGACGGGCTACGAAACGACCGCCACGGTCGGTGCGGCCCTCGGGGAACAACTGGCACTGCGGGTTCTTCAGCAGGTTGTAGTACCAGCTCGGATGATGAGCCTGGCCGTAATTCGAGGCGATGAGGATGACGTCGTCGCCGTCGGTGAAATAGCCCAGCGGCACGTCGCGAGGCGCTCCCGACTTCGCTCCGGTCGACCGCAGTACGACGAGGGGGATAGTGCCCTTGCCGAAGTGCACGCGCCCCCGCGTCAGCCGCCCGAGCGGCCCGTCGAGGGGCGCCATGAGGTGGCGATGGACGGCCGATCCGAGCCCGGTCGACAGGACGGCTGCAACCACACGCAGTGTCCATGGCGGCTCGGCCGTGGGGTCCACCCGCGGGATGCCGTTGAGCAGATCGGTCATGATCGCCATGGTATGTATTTTCAGACCAGCCGATCAGGAAGAAGCACAATGAGCAACGAGTCGGCAGCGGCCATCCGACAGGAACGCCGCGACTGGATGACCCGGCACCGCGACGCGTACTTGCGTTCGGGGGGCGCTGAGGGCCACGTCATGGACATCAGCGAGGTCGGTGGCCATCCGTTCACGACCCATTGCCTCATCAGGGTCAAGGGGCGCAAGTCCGGCAAGACCCAGATCGTCCCGTTGATCTACGGCGATATCGGCGGCGAGATCGTGATCGTCGCGTCGAAGGGCGGGGCTGACGTCAACCCCGAGTGGTATCTCAACATTCGCGCCAGCGACGCCGTCGACGTCCAGATCGCAACCCAGGCCTTCCGGGCGGCCTGGCGCGAACCCGAAGGTGAAGAGCGGCACAGGATCTGGGACTTCATGGCACGGGTGTATCCGCCCTACCTCAATTATCAGAAGGCCACGACGCGGCACATCCCGGTGGTCATGCTGGCTCCCGCCGAGTCCATCGACGTGTTCAGCGAATCGGACCTTCAGTCCTCGTAGACCAGCTGTTCGCGGGGTATCTGCCCCTCCGGGCCCATCGGCGAGTCGTATTCCACCACCGAGCACATCGGGTTGCTGTGGGTGGCAAACAGTTTCGCCTCATCGGCCATGATGTCCGGTAGTCGCTCGGGATCGGCGATGATGCGTTGCGAGTTCTCGAAGTCCTCGCGACTGTTCCACCAGATCTCCATCACGCAGTGGTAGCCCGGATCGATCACCTCACCCGTCACCGGATTGCGCTCCGGCGTGAGGTACCGACGCACGTACCGCACCGCGTTGGGGATCGACGGCGACCGCCCCATCCGGGCGGACAGCCGGGAGTGCTGGTTCTCGTAATAGTCGATGAACTCGTCCATCGTCATATCCGGGCGCTTGCGGAAGAAACACACCTGCTTGAACATTCACCTCACCTCACGTTCGTGCTGAATTCTCGACGATGATCTCGCAGGCGGACTCGTAGAACGCGCTGATGAGTGTCGAGAAGGAGAGCTCGAACGGATAGATCATGTGCACGTCCATCGCCTCGAGCCTCCAGTCCGGCAACACCGGCACGATGCTGCCCTCGCGCAGTTCGGTCGTGCAGATGATCTGCGTGGGCATCGCGCCGATACCGAGTCCCTGCAAGATGTACTGCTTGCACACCTGAAAGTTGTTGGCGCGCGCCCGCACCGCGGGCGACAGCTCGTAGTGGCGCTTCTGCTTGGACACGCTGACCTTGCGAGGCCCGCCGAACCCGAAGTCGATGAACGGCAGGGTGTCCAGCTGTGCCGGCTCGGTGATCGGCTCGGGCAACCGACGCACGAAGTCGGGCGAGGCGCATAGGAAGAGTTCGAGGCTGAAGACCTTCCGCGCGATCAGCGTCGAATCCTGCAGCGGCCCGGTGCCGAACACCACGTCGAAGCCGTCCTTGATCGGGTCGACCAGATTGTCCACCAACCGGATGTCCAGCCGGGATTGGGGATAGTGCTGCAGGAAGGCGGCGCCGACCCGCGACGCGTAGTCGATGCCGAGGAAGATCGGTATCGCGACCCTCAGCTCGCCCTGTGGTTCCTGCCTGCTGCCCTCGACCAGGGCGCGCACGTCGTTGGCCTCCGCGAGGATGTTCACGGCGTGGTGGTACACCTTCTCTCCGAGGTCGGTGACGGTGATCTGGTGGGTGTTCTTCCGCAGGAGCTTGATACCGAGGTCGGACTCGAGCTTGGTCAGCTTGCGGCTCACCGTGGATTTGGGCATGCCGAGCAGTGCGGCCGCCTTCGACAGGCTCCGGTTCTCGACCACCTTGCCGAATACCAGCAGGGCGTCGAGGTCGAAGGGCAGGTTCTGTTCCATCGGTTGTTCCAAATATGCAACAGGGTGTTGCGGTTCTGCATCTGTTTTGACCATTTCGGCAGCTGTAGTTTTCGGCAAGGAGGTGGCGCCTCATGAGTCACGACAGCCTGGTGACCAAACCCGAGAGCGGACATTGGACCGACGCGTATCCCGAACTCGGCCGCGGTCCCGTGTCACTCGACGACTGCGTCTCCGAGGAGTTCTACGAGAAGGAACGCGAGCATGTCTTCTCCAAGACCTGGCTCTACGTGGGACGCGTGGAGCGGGTACCGAAGTCGGGTAGTTACTTCACCCGCGAACTGAGGTTCCTCAACACCTCGATCATCATCGTGCGCGGCAAGGATGGGGTGATCCGCGCCATGCACAACATCTGCCCGCACCGCGGCAACAAGATGCTGTGGGAGGACGACCCGTTTCAGGAAGTCCAGGGGCGCGCTCCGCTGCTGTACTGCCGCTTCCACGGCTGGCGTTACAAGTTGGACGGTTCTCTGCATTCGGCCACCCGCACGGATCTGCTGCTGGATTTCGACGCTGACAGTTGCCGAGTGCCTGCGGTGCAGTGTGAGGTGTGGGAGGGATTCATCTTCATCAACCTCAACCCGCACAACACCGAGTCGGTGCGTTCGTATCTCGGCGAACTCGCTCACGATCTGGAGGGCTATCCGTTCGAGGGGCCACACCAGGTCTATCAGTTCAAGGCCGAACTGCAGTGCAACTGGAAGATTTTCGTCGACGGTTTCGCCGAGAGCTATCACGGCCCCTATCTGCACGCATCCTCGTTCGGTGCGCTCACCGCGGAGGCCAGGGAGGCGTTCGACCAACCGAACCCCTTCACCGACGCATTGGCGTACCAGCTCAAGGGTCCTCACCGGATGTTCTCCTTCTCCGGCGAGCCGTCGCAGAAGACGCCGTACTCCAAGCCGATCGAATGCGTGATGGAGGCCAGCGCTGCGGGGCCATGGAACAAGAAGCCCGTTCGCGGACCCATGCCGCGGGGAATCAATCCGACGCGGGCACAGAAGTACGGGTTCGATTCGTATCAGTTCTTCCCGAACTTCGTGCTGATCTTCGGAGCATCGGGGTTCACAGTGCACACCCATTGGCCCACGGGCCCGCACTCGCACATCTTCGAGACGGAGGCGTACTACCAGCCGCCGACAACGCATCGAGAACGGTTGGGTCAGGAACTGACCATGACATTCCTCAACGACATCATTCTGGAGGATGCCAGCCCGTCCGAAGGTCTGCAGGCGATGCTGAACAGCGGTGCCCTGACTCATTTCACGATGAACGATGAGGAGATCTTGTTGCGTCACTTGCACAAGGTGGTCGGCGACTACGTCCAAGCTGGTGAGAAAGTGAAAGCCGGATCGTGAGCGCGCTTCTGCCGCCGGAGTTCTCGCACCTGGAGCATCTCGTGGCCGAGTGGGCCATCGAGGACGGCCACGAACGTTACGTCAAGCGGGTGAACTCCTCGATGGATGAGATCCAGGCGTTCTACGACGAGGTCTTCCCCTTCGCCGAGGAAGCGGTCGCGTACATCGACAAGTTCGACTACGCCGAGGCGTTGCCTGAGGATGTCGCGAACCTGCGCAACCTGCTGTACTCGCTGATCACCGTCTCCCTGGCGGTGGAGCTATGGAAGCAACCGCGCGTAAAGCATTCCGCCAATACCATTCTCACGAGAGTGAGCTGATCCGCCATGGGACTCACCTCTGCACAACTCGAGGTCGTCGATCTCACTCCGCGGATCGGCAGCGAGATCAGAACCGACGTCGAGACGTTGTTAGGCGGCGCCGAAGCGGCGAGCATTCGGGCAATCCTCGAGCAGCGCGGCGTCGTCTTCTTCCGCGGACTCGACATC
>CAZOIX010000081.1:0-3069 GCA_964579685.1 uncultured Mycobacterium sp. | reverse complement strand
GCAGGTCGCGATCGCCCGGACGCTGGGGGCCATTCCCGAGAATGAAGGGGAGAGCGGCATTTACAAGATCTCGCTCGACAAGAACGTGAATCAGCGAGCCGAGTACCTCAAGGGCTCGATGTTCTGGCATTTCGACGGGTCATTGCAGCCGTACCCGAACCTCGCCACGCTGCTGCGGGCCGTCAGCCTGTCCGAAACCGGTGGCGAGACGGAATTCTGCAATACCTACGCGGCCTACGACGACCTACCGGAATCCGACAAGGAGCTGATCGCCGATCTTCGTGTGGTCCACAGCGCCGAGCGGTCGCAGTACTACGTTCGTCCCGAGATGAGCTTCGACGAGATCACGTTCTGGCAGAAGTCACCGACGAAGGCGTGCCCCATCGTGTGGACGCATCGGTCCGGCCGCAGGTCGCTGCTGCTCGGTGCGACAGCGGATTACGTGATCGGGATGCCCGTCGAGCAAAGCCGCGCACTTCTTGCCCGCCTTCGTGACTGGGCCACCCGGCCGCAGTACGTCTACCGCCACGAGTGGCTCCCCGGTGACCTCCTGATGTGGGACAACACCGGTACGATGCACCGGGTGCTGGAGTATCCGGTCGACAGCGGCCGGCTGATGCATCGCACGATCCTCGCGGGCGAAGAGCCGCTGCAGTGAAACTCGGCATCGCGACGCCGGTGGTCACCAACGTCGGCGGCGCCGCCCTGACATGGGAGCGGGACGCGACGATCGAGGACATCGGCCGAGTCGCCGAGACGGCCGATCGGCTGGGCTATCACCACCTGACGTGCAGCGAACACATCGGTATCCCTGCCTCCCAAGCCGGTCGGCGCGGCGCGCGCTACTGGGATCCGCTGGCCACGTTGGGCTACATCGCGGCACGCACCGAACGGATTCGGCTGGCCACCATGACCCTGGTGCTCGGGTATCACCATCCCCTGGAGATCGTAAAGCATTACGGCACATTGGATCACGTGAGCAACGGGCGGGTGATCCTCGGCGTCGGTGTCGGCTCGTTGAAGGAGGAGTTCGACCTGCTCGGCGCGCCGTTCGACGACCGAGGGGCCCGCGGGGACGACGCCTTGAGGGCGCTGCGGGTATCGCTGCAGACCAACGAACCGGTGTATGACGGTGAGTTCTATTCCTTCGGCGGTCTCACCGTCGACCCCTGCGCGCTGCAGCCGCATATGCCGATCTGGGTCGGTGGGCGTACGAAACGCTCGCTGCGACGGGCGCTCACGCTCGCCGACGGCTGGTGCCCCTTCGGCGTGTCGATCGACACCGCCGCCGAGTGGCTCAACGCCCGCGACGTTCCTGCGGGCTTCGAGATCGTCCTGCCTGCTGAGAAACCGCTCGATCCGGTCGGAGAGCCGGAAGCGACCAGGGAGACGCTCGAGAAGATGGCCGGGGCGGGCACGACGACGGTATTCGCCCACTTCGTCCACCGCTCATGCGGGCACTACCTGGACCAGCTGCACGCCCTGGCCGAACTGCACGGTATGGACGCGGCCCAGACATGGCGTCCCTAGACTGACCCCGTCCTGCGGTGACGATGGGAGCGGCCGTGCGCGTTGGTGTGTTGACGTTTGTGACCGACGAGGGCATCGGCCCCGCCGATCTCGCCGCCGCCCTTGAGGAGCGCGGCATCGAGTCGCTGTTCCTGGCCGAGCACACCCATAACCCCGTCCACAATGCGAGTCCAGACCCGGCGGGCGTTCCGATACCGCCCAAGTACTGCCGGACCCGGGATCCATTCGTGGCGCTGACGGCGGCAGCGGGCGCCACTCGGAATCTGCTGCTCGGGACCGGCATTGCACTGGTGCCGCAGCGTGATCCGATCATCACGGCCAAGGAGGTCGTGTCGCTCGACCTGGTGTCGTCGGGCCGGTTCGTCTTCGGCGTGGGGGTGGGCTGGAACCGCCAAGAAGTCGCCAATCACGGTGTCGACCCCGCGGTGCGAGGACGCGTGACCGACGAACGGCTGGACGCGATGATCGCGATCTGGACGCAGGACGAGGCGCAATTCCACGGCGAGTTCGTCGATTTCGACCCGATTTTCTGTTGGCCCAAGCCGCTGACCAAGCCCTATCCGCCGCTGTACATCGGCGGTGGGGGACCGGCGGCGTTCCGGCGCATCGCCCGGCTCAACGCCGGGTGGATGGCGATCGCCGCGGGGCCGGCCGGTCTCTCCCGTGAACTCGAGAAGCTGCATGCGGTCGCGGGCAGCGACGTGCCGGTGACCGTCAGCCAACTCGGAACGCTGTCGGCGGAATCGTTCACGGGCTACGCATCCCTTGGCGTCGAGCGGGTCGTGGTGGAGCTGCCGACCGAGCCGCGCGACGAGACGCTGCGACGGCTGGACCGGTTGGCGGCAGATTTCGCGACATTGATGGGCTGATCCGCGGTCACCAATGCGGCCAAGGCGGCGACGGCGCCGAAATTGCATTCCGGCAGGCCGCCACTCGCACTTTTCCTGCTGGAATGCAGTTTCGCGGATGTTGCGGCGTCAGCAGGTCAGCACCATGCAGCCGGCGATCGGACCCCCGCCCGCCGCGGCGACGGCCACCTCGGGGCGCTGGGCGAGTTGGCGCTCCCCGGCCTGTCCGCGCAGTTGCAGGCAGGCCTCATGCAACAGCCAGTAGCCGTGCATGCGTCCCGCGGACAGCTGCCCCCCGTAGGTGTTCAGTGGCAGCTCCCCGTCGAGCGCGATCCGCGTCGCTCCCTCGACGAATGGCCCGGCTTCGCCGTCGCCGCAGAACCCCAGCGCCTCCAACCATGCGAACGTGAGAAACGTGAAGCCGTCGTAGATCTCGGCGACGTCCACATCGGAGGGCCTCAGGTCCGTGCGCGACCACATCTCGGACGAGGCCTCGCTGGACGCCATCTTCGGGAAATCGTCGCGGTGGAACCATCCGCCGGACCCGTAGGCGCCGCCGACCGCCTCGACCTTGACCGCGGGATTCGGGCAGTCCGCCGCGTAGTCGGCGTGCGAGACCACCAGGGCGATGGCGCCGTCGATCGGCACGTCGCAGTCGAGCAGGCCGAACGGGGTCGAGATCGGGCGTGCC
>CAZOIX010000080.1:0-9728 GCA_964579685.1 uncultured Mycobacterium sp. | reverse complement strand
GGCCACCGCGACCTCGGTGTTGGAGTCCATCGTGAACGTCACCATGCCGTCGACATCGGCGGGTGTCAGACCCGCGTCGTCGAGCGCGTCCAGCACCGCTTCAGAAGCCAGCCGCAGCTCGCTCCGGCCGGAGTTCTTGGAGAAGTCGGTGGCTCCGATGCCGACGATCGCGGCCTTACCGGACAGTTCACCCGGCATATCAGGCATCTCCGATCGTCAGGGTCGCATTGGCGATCACGTGGTCGCCGAGGCTGTTGCTGCCAGTCACTTTCAGCGAGATCACGCCGTCCTCGACGGCAATCACCTCGCCGGAGAACGTCACCGTGTCATAGGCGTACCAGGGCACGCCGAGTCGCAACCCGATCGACTTGATGATCGCGTTGGGTCCGGCCCAGTCGGTGATGTAGCGCTGGACGAGGCCGGTGTCGGTGAGAATGTTGACGAAGATGTCCTTGGACCCCTTGGCCTGCGCCTTGTCCCGGTCGTGGTGGACATCCTGATAATCGCGCGTGGCGATCGCCGTCGACACGATGAACGTCGGGTCGCCGTACAGCGACAGCTCGGGCAGTTTGGTGCCCACTTCGATCGCGGGTGCGCTCACTGTGCGGGCTCCCATGCGTAGTTGGTCCAGGCCGACCCCGATGGACCTTCGGGGAAGTCGATATACATTGCGCGGACCGGCAATCCGATCTTCACACTGGCGGGGTCCACATTGCGGAGCTCACCGAGCATCCGCACGCCCTCCTCGAGTTCGACCAAGGCGATGACGAAGGGCAGCGTACGACCCGGCACCTTCGGAGCGTGATGCACGACGAAGCTGAACACCGTGCCCTTGCCCGAGGCGACGACATAGTCGGTCGGCGTGTCCTTGTCTTGCCACAGTGCGGGCACCGGCGGGTGTTGCAGTGTGCCGTCGCCGCGCTTCTGAATGCGCAGTTCATGCGCGTTGACGCCGTCCCAGAAGAACTTCGTGTCACGCGACGATGCCGGACGCATCATGCTGTCGGCATCGAGGTCGTCGGGCACCGGCGTTGCGGTGCCCGCATCTTGATCAGCGGGCCTGAATTTCATGATGCGCCACATCATTTCGGCGACATCTTCATCGCCGACCTGCCAGGAGATCCGCTGGGTGATGAAGAAGCCCTCCCCGAGCGCGGTCCTCTTGGGGCCGACGACATCGGTCAGTTCTGCCGCCACACTGACCTCTTCGCCTGGACGCAGGTAGCGGTGGTAGGTCTGCTCGCAGTTCGTCGCGACAACACCGATGTAACCCGCGTCGTCGAACAGCCCGAGGATCTTGCCCAGCGGATCGTCGTCGGGCCGGTTGCCGCCCAGCCCCATCATGGTCCAGACCTGGATCATCGCGGGCGGCGCGACGGTGCCGGGATGACCGGCCGCCTTGGCTGCCGCCTCGTCGACATAGATGGGGTTGGCATCTCCCATCGCGTCGAGCCAGTGGTCGATCATCGGCTGGTTCACCGGGTGACGCGCGACCCGCGGCTTGCTCTTACCCTCGGCCTTGACCCGTTCGGCGGCCTTCTGGATGTCCTCGACCGTCATCGGGGAACCCTCGGCACCTTGAGTCCTGCCGCCGCGATCATCTCCCGCATCACCTCGTTGACACCTCCGCCGAACGTGATCACCAGATTGCGTTTCGTCTGCGAGTCGAGCCATTCCAGGAGTTCGGTGGTATCCGCGTCCGCCGGGTTGCCGTACTTACCGACGATCTCCTCGGCGAGCCGGCCGGCGTACTGGATCTTTTCGGTGCCGAACACCTTGGTCGCGGCGGCGTCGGCGACATCGATGGTCTCGCCGGATGCGGCCACCTGCCAGTTCAGCAGTTCGTTGATCCGCCACATGGCCTTGAGTTCACCGAGCGAGCGCTTGACGTCGTCGTGGTCGAGCGGGGTGTCGCCGTTGGATCCGGGCTTGGCGGCCCACGTGTGGACGCGGTCGTACAGCGAGGCGAATCGTCCTGCCGGACCGAGCATCACGCGCTCGTTGTTCAGCTGCGTGGTGATCAGTCGCCAGCCGCCGTTCTCCTCGCCGACCAGCATCTCGGCGGGAACGCGGACATCGTTGTAGTAGGTGGCGTTCGTGTGGTGCGCGCCGTCCGACAGGATCATCGGCGTCCAGGAGTAGCCGGGGTCCTTGGTGTCGACGATGAGCATCGAAATGCCCTTGTGCTTGGCGGCTTCCGGATCGGTGCGGCATGCCAGCCAGACGTAGTCGGCATCGTGGCCGCCGGTGGTGAACACCTTCTGGCCGTTGACGATGTACTCGTCGCCCTGCTTGACCGCGGTCGTACGCAACGACGCGAGATCGGTGCCGGCCTCGGGTTCGGTGTAGCCGATCGCGAAATGCACATCGCCGGCAAGGATCCCGGGCAGGAACTTCTTCTTCTGGAGGTCGGTGCCGTACTGCTGCAGCGTCGGCCCCACGGTCTGCAGGGTGACCGCAGGCAAGGGCACGTCCGCCCGGTGCGCCTCGTTGACGAAGATCGACTGCTCGATCGGCCCGAAGCCCAGGCCGCCGAACTCCTTGGGCCAGCCGACACCGAGTTTGCCGTCGTTGCCCATCCGTTTGATCACCGCGCGGTACGCCTTGCCGTGGCGGTCGCTTTCCATCTCCTTCGCCTCTTCCGGCGAGATGAGATTCGAAAAGTACTGCCGCAGTTCGGCTTGAAGCTGCCGCTGTTCCGGAGTCAGTTCTATGTACATTGCGCTCCCACCAGATCGAGTCGGTGCGACGGCCCGCCGACCAGGCGGGTCAAATCCTTGATACTCGAGTAGTACCGGTCCATCGGATAGTCGATGTCCATGCCCATCCCGCCGTGCAGATGGTGACAGAGCTGCATCGCCGGCGGCGCCTGCGAGGCCAGCCAGTAGCCAAGGATGTCGATGTCGTCGTCCGCATCGAGCCCCTCCGACAGCCGCCACAACACCGAGGTGGCGGCCAAGGTCAGTGTGCGGGAGGCGATGTAGACCTCGGCGAGCTGCGCGGCCACGGTCTGGAATGTCGACAGCGGTTTGCCGAACTGCTCGCGGTTGGCCACATAGTCCGCGGTCAACCGCAGGGCGCCCGCGACCAGACCCGATGCGAACGCCCCGATGGCCGCGAGCGCGAGCTGGTTCACCCGTCGCGGCGTCGCGTCCTCGAGCACCGCGTCGACCTCGGCGTCCGTGAACGTCACCGAGTACTCGTCGCCATGGTTGGCGGTCGGCGTCTTGGCGATCTGGACTCCGTCGGCCTTCGCCGAGATCACCGCGACCGCATCACGGGCGGTGACGATCAGCCAATCCGCTTGTTCGGCATAGGGAACCGCGACCTTCACGCCGTTGAGCTTGCCGGCAGAAAGTGTCGTCGCGGGCCGGTCGGGCAGCGGTGCGCCGGGCTCGTTGAGCGCCGCGGACAGCACCGCGCCCTTCGCCACACCGGCGAGGTAGCGATCCTGCTGTTCGTCGGTCGCCAACTCCAGCAGGGGGATCAGTCCGAGACCCAGCGTCGCGAGCGCCGGGCTGACAGTGCCGTGCCTGCCGACCTCGATCAGCGCGGTGCCCACCTCGGCGAGGCCGAGTCCGTCACCGCCGAGGCGGTCAGGCACGCCGAAGGCGGTGATACCGCCGGACACCAATGCGTCCCAGCTGTTGTCCCGGCCCAGCGCGGACGTCACCACATCGGCGACAGCCTGCTGCCCCTCGTCCGGACTGAAGTCCACCCGAATCCTCCTTGACTCGATCGGATCAGATCAGGCGCTTGTGCCCTTGTAGTCAACCTGCCAGTGCTTGATGCCGTTCAGCCACCCCGACATCAGCCGCTCGGGCTCGGAGATCGGCTTCAGATCGGGCATCTTGTCGGCGACCGCGTTGAAGATCAGGTTGATGGTCATGCGGGCCAGATTCGCCCCGATGCAGTAGTGGGCGCCGGTGCCACCGAAACCGACGTGCGGGTTCGGATCCCGCATGATGTCGAAGTCGTGCGGGTTCTCGAAGACCTCTGCGTCGAAGTTGGCCGAACGGTAGGACATCACCACTCGCTCGCCCTTCTTGATCTTCACACCCGCGAGTTCGGTGTCCTCGAGCGCGGTGCGCTGGAACGCGGATACCGGTGTGGCCCAGCGAATGATCTCGTCGGCCGCGGTGGAGGGGCGTTCCTTCTTGTACAGCTCCCACTGCTGCGGATGCTGTGAGAACGCGATCATGCCGTGGGTGATCGAGTTACGCGTGGTCTCATTGCCCGCGACCGCGAGCATCACGACGAAGAAGCCGAATTCGTCGTCGGAGAGCTTCTCACCGTCGATGTCGGCTTCGATCAGCTTGGTGACGATGTCCTCGGTGGGGTTCTTGGCCCGCTCCTCGGCCATCTTCATCGCGTACTGAATCAGCTCGAAGGACGACATCGCCGGATCGACGTCGGCATACTCCGGGTCCTCGCCGGCGGTCATCTCGTTGGACCAGCGGAACAGCTTGTCACGGTCGTCCTGCGGCACACCGAGGAGTTCGGCGATCGCCTGCAACGGCAGTTCGCATGAGACTTGTTCGACGAAATCTCCGGAGCCTTCGGCCGCGGCGGTCTCGGCGATCTTCTGGGCACGCGCGCGCAGTTCGTCCTCGAGGCGTCCGATCGCCCTCGGCGTGAAGCCACGGGAAATGATCTTGCGAAGTCGGGTGTGCTGTGGCGCGTCCATGTTCAGCAGCACGGCCTTCTGCAGGTCGATGGCGTCGCGCGTCATGTCCTGCGGCCAGGTCGGGATGGCGCCGTCGGGCGAGCTGCCGAAGATGTCGCTGCGCTTGGACACCTCCTTGACGTCGGCGTGCTTGGTGACAAGCCAGTAGCCCTTGTCACCGAATCCGCCGGTGCCACCCGGTACGTCCACCCAGTGGACGGGCTCCGAGGCCCGCAGCTCGGCGAGCTCCTCAACAGGCAGGCGCTCGAGGTTCAGCGTCGCGTCGAGGAAGTCGAAATCTGCGGGGATGTTGGGGGGTGCCATGTCTGTGCGCTCCTCAAAAACGTTAATTGCAACGTGTTCTAGTGCCAGTAAAACATGCCTTCTGCGCAGATAAAAGGCAGGTCACCATCCTCGCTTGTCAGAGTAATGAAACGTGTTCTAGCCTGACGGAATGGGTAACCCTGTCATCGTCGAAGCCACCCGCAGCCCCATCGGAAAGCGCATGGGATGGCTGTCCGGCCTCCATGCGACCGAGCTACTGGGCGCGACACAGAAGGCACTAGTGGAGAAGGCCGGCATCGACGCGGGTGATGTCGAGCAGGTCGTCGGCGGCTGCGTCACGCAGTTCGGCGAGCAGTCCAACAACATCACCCGGGTCAGCTGGCTCGTCGCCGGGCTGCCCGAGCATGTCGGCGCGATGACCGTCGACTGTCAGTGCGGCAGCGGGCAACAGGCCAACGGCCTGATCGCCGGGCTGATCGCCGCGGGCGCCATCGACGTCGGCATCGCCTGCGGCATCGAGGCCATGAGCCGGGTCGGACTCGGCGCCAACGCGGGCCCCGACCGCGGCATTCTGCGGCCTGCCTCGTGGGACATCGATCTGCCCGACCAGTTCACCGCCGCCGAGCGGATCGCCAAGCGCCGCGGAATCACGCGCGAAGACATCGACCAGTTCGGCTTCGACTCCCCGCGCAAGGCCGCCCAGGCCTGGGCCGAGGGCCGGTTCGATCGAGAGATCAGCGGTATCGAGGCTCCCGTCCTCGACGAGAACAAGCAACCGACCAGCGAGCGACACGTCGTCACCCGCGACCAGGGCCTGCGCGATACGACGCTGGAAGGTCTGGCCGGTCTCAAACCCGTGATCGAGGACGGCATCCATACCGCAGGCACGTCGTCGCAGATCTCCGACGGCGCCGCCGCGGTGCTGTGGATGGACGAAGACAAAGCCAAGGCGCTGGGCCTGAGGCCGCGGGCGCGGATCATCAGCCAGGCACTGGTCGGCGCCGAGCCGTACTACCACCTCGACGGCCCCGTGCAGTCGACGGCGAAGGTGCTCGAGAAGGCCGGGATGAAGATGGGCGATATCGACATCACCGAGATCAACGAGGCCTTCGCATCCGTCGTGTTGTCGTGGGCGCGGGTGCACAACCCCGACATGGACAAGGTGAACGTCAACGGAGGCGCGATCGCACTCGGGCACCCCGTCGGGAGCACCGGCAGCCGGCTGATCACCACCGCACTGCACGAGCTGGAGCGCACCGATCAGAGCACGGCATTGATCACCATGTGTGCGGGCGGAGCGTTGTCCACCGGAACGATCATCGAGCGGATCTGATGTCGGCGACGGATGCCGAGCGCATCGCCGCCGCGCAGGCGTACATCGACGCGCTGGTCTCGCACGACGCCGACAAGGTCCCGTTCGCCCCTGGGTGCACCCGCATCGAGGTCGGGCTCAAGACTGGATTCTCAGCAGATCACCTGCGCCGCAGCCTGAATCGCGGTGTGCAGTACCGGGTCATCCAGGCGACGACGGTCCCCGAGTTCACCGTCGTCGACGCCGACACCATCCACGCGAAGTTCGACCTCGTGACGAAGCCGTCGCTGCTGGGACGCAAGGTCGGCGCCCACATCGACGAGACATTCCAGATCCCGGCCGACGGGCTGATCCATCACATCCGGGCAGGAATTCGCCCGTTTCTGACCGCGTCTTAGGATCGTCCTATGGCCAAGGCTCGCCCCCGCTTCATGGACACCAAAGCCTCCGACACCTTCATCAAATGGATGTCGAAGGTCAACACCTACTTCTACAAGCGCAGCGGCGGCGAGGGATTCGGCAGCGACTTCCAGGGCATTCCGGTGGCGCTGCTGACCACCACCGGCCGCAAGAGCGGTGAGCCGCGGATCAGCCCGCTGTATTTCCACCGCGACGGCGACACCGTGGTGGTGGCGGCATCCAAGGGCGGCAGCGACAAGCACCCGATGTGGTACCTGAACCTGAAGGCCAATCCGAAGGTTCAGGTGCAGATCAAGAAAGAGATCCTGGACCTCACCGCGCGCGACGCCACCGAGGACGAACGCGCGAAGTACTGGCCGAGGCTGGTCGAGATGTATCCGACCTATGAGGACTACAAATCTTGGACCGACCGGGTGATCCCGCTGGTGATCTGCGAACCGTGACAAGCACTTACGATCTTCACTTCTACTTCGATCCGGTCTGCCCGTTCGCGTGGCTGACCAGCAAGTGGGTCCGCACGGTCGCGCAGCAGCGCAACTATCGGGTGGACTGGCGGTTCATCTCGCTGCGGATCCTCAACGCGGAGGTGGATTACGCGACGCACTTCCCGTCGTACTACGAGGAGGGCCACACCGCGGGCCTGAAGCTGCTGCGGGTCGCCGCGAAGGTGCGCACCGCTCACGGTCGCGACGCGGTCGGTCCCCTGTACGAGGCGATGGGGACCCGCTTGTTCGACACCAAACGAGACCAAGCTCTGCAGGCAACCGAGCAGGCCGCGCGCGAACTGGTGGAGTCCGCGTTGGCGGACGCGGGACTTCCGGGCGAGCTTGCCGATGCGCGCGACGACGCATCCCTCGACGACGAGATCCGGGGCGAGACCGACGAGGCGCTGGCCTTGACCGGTCGCGATGTCGGTACACCGATCCTGCATTTCCGGCCGCCTACCGGAACGGCGTTCTTCGGTCCGGTCATCAGCAGGCTGCCGTCACCCGCAGACGCCGTCACGCTGTGGGACCACGTCATCGGGTTGGCCGAGTTCTCCGGCTTCGCCGAGATCAAGCGCAGCCTGCGCGAGCGACCGCGTTTAGCGGCGTTCGGCGACGGCTAGGCGCCGTAGACCGGCACGGGCGGGCGCGCCTTGGCCAGCAGGTCGCTGACGACGGGTCCGAGTTCTGCCGGATCCCAGCGGGCGGCCTTGTCGACCTGTGGTCCGTGCGCCCAGCCCTCGGCGACGCGGATGATGCCGCCCTCGACCTCGAACATCGTGCCGGTGACACCCTTGGATTCGACGCTGCCCAGCCAAACCACCAGCGGTGAAATGTTTTCCGGCGCCATCGCGTCGAAGTCCTTGTCCTGGGTCGACATCATCTCGGCGAACACCGTCTCGGTCATCCGGGTCCTGGCCGACGGTGCGATGGCGTTGACGGTGACTCCGTACCGACCCATTTCGGCAGACGCGACCAGCGTCATGGCGGCGATCCCGGCCTTGGCCGCACTGTAATTCGCCTGTCCCACACTGCCTTGCAGGCCCGCACCCGAGCTGGTGTTGATGATGCGCGCGTCGACCGCATTGCCGGCCTTGGACTGGGCGCGCCAGTAGGCGGCCGCATGGCGCATCGTCGCGAAGTGTCCCTTGAGGTGGACCGCGATGACAGCGTCGAATTCCTCTTCGCTGGTGTTGGCGAACATCCGGTCGCGGACGATGCCGGCGTTGTTGACCAGCACATCGAGGCCTCCGAAGGTGTCGACCGCCGTCTGGATCAGACCTTCGGCCTGTGCCCAGTCGGCGACGTTGGCTCCACTGGCGACGGCTTCGCCTCCGGCAGCGGTGATCTCGTCGACCACACTCTGGGCGGCGCTGCCGCCACCGGCAGGCGATCCGTCCAACCCGACTCCGATGTCATTGACCACCACACGCGCGCCCTCGGCGGCAAACGCCAGAGCGTGCGCACGCCCAATCCCGCCGCCGGCGCCCGTCACAATGACTACGCGGCCATCGAGCAGTCCCATAATCCGTTATCTCCCTTATTTTTTGATCTCAGCTGTGGTAGTTGCCAGGTAATGCGGAGGCTCGCCGCCGCCATGCACCTCGAGGGAGGCGCCACTGATGTACGACGCGGCGTCTGACGCCAGAAACGCTGCGGCCCAGCCGATATCGTCCGGTTTCGCGAGACGACCCAGCGGCACGTTCTTCGATATCGCCGCGATGGAGTCGGCGTCGCCGTAGAACAACTCGGACTGTTCGGTCTCCACCATTCCGACGACGACGGAATTCACCCGCACCTTCGGCGCCCACTCGACCGCGAGTGTGCTGGTGATGCTCTCCATGCCCGCCTTCGCCGCCCCGTAGGGCGCGGTGCCGGGGGTCGGCCGGCGGCCGCTGACGCTGGCGATGTTGATGATGGCCCCGCCCTGGGGCTGCGCCTGCATCACCGCGTTGGCGTGGATCGACACCGAGAGCGGCCCGAGAAGGTTGAGCTCGACGATCTTGGTGTTGAACTTCGCCGACGACTCGGCCGCCAGGACGTACGGCGATCCGCCCGCGTTGTTGACCACGACGTCCAGTCGGCCGTGGCGTGCGGTGACCGTGTCGATCAGCTCGGCCACCGAGTCGTCATCGCGCACGTCGCAGCTGTGGAATTCGTACGGCGAACCGTCCACCGGCCTGCGCGCGCACGTCACCACGGTCGCACCTTGTGCCGCGAAGACCGCGCTGATACCGGCGCCGACGCCGCGCACCCCGCCGGTCACCAGGACGACCCTGTCTTGCAGTCCGAGGACGATCTCTGGGCGGTCGGTCACTGTGCTAGCGTACCAAGCAAGTGCTTGCTTAGGTAGCGACCCCCAGAGTAGCCGAGGTATCTCCCATGACGATCACCACCACGACGGTCGAACCGGGCATCGTTTCGGTCACCGTCGACTATCCGAAGGTCAACGCGATTCCGTCGCGGGGCTGGTTCGAACTCGGCGACGCCATCACCGCCGCCGGCCGGGATATGGACACCCATGTGGTGATCCTGCGAGCCGAGGGCCGTGGGTTCAACG
>CAZOIX010000079.1:8903-9731 GCA_964579685.1 uncultured Mycobacterium sp. | reverse complement strand
GTACAAGCTGCCCAAGGCGGTGGTGTTCCGACCCGTCATCGAGCGCAGTCCGGCGGGCAAGGCCGACTACCGCTGGGCGCGTGAACAGGCGATCAGCGGGAGCGCCTGAGCCGACGGCGGGTGCGGCTGCGCGCCATCCGCAGTGCGAGACGTGAACCCGCCTGCATCGATCCGCTGAACGGCGGCGCCGCCCGGCCGGTGATGGTGAACGGCAGGTCGGTGCCCACGACGCTGCGGTAGTGGCTGAAAGCGTCGAAGCCGGCCTTGCCGTGGTACGCGCCCGTCCCGCTGCGTCCGACGCCGCCAAAGGGCGCTGCCGACGGAATCATCTGCGCGGCAAAGTCATTGCGGGCAACGCCACCGCTGCGGGTGCTGCGCACAAAACGGCGAAAGTCATCATCGTCGGGCCCGTACCAGTACGCGACAAGCGGTGCGGGCCGCTGGTTGATGTAGTCGATGGCGTCGGTCACCTCCGCATACGGCCGCACGACCAGTACGGGGCCGAAGATCTCCTCGTCGGCGATCCGCATGCCCTCGTCGACATCACGCACGATCGTGGGTGCCACCTTGCGGCAATCACGATTGGGCAGGGCCTCTCCGTCCGGGACGATGCTCTCCACGGTGGCACCGTTGGCCCGCGCGTCGTCGACGAGGCCGACGACCCTGTCAAAGTTGGCCTCGTTGACCGACGAGCAGTAATCGTCGTTGTCGACGATGGACGGAAACATGCCCCGCAACGTGGCCCTGGCGGCGCCGACGAACGCCTCGACCCTGTCATCCGGTACGAAGACGTAGTCCGGGCACACGCACACCTGGCCTCCGTTGATC
>CAZOIX010000079.1:0-8893 GCA_964579685.1 uncultured Mycobacterium sp. | reverse complement strand
CATGCGCCCCTGCGCAATTCGCGTCGCCGCCCGGGTGAGATCCGCCCCGCGCGACACCACGACCGGATTCTTACCGCCCAGCTCCAACGTCACCGGGACCAGATTCTGGGCGGCGGCACGCTGCACGAGCGCACCGACGGACGGCGAGCCTGTGAAGAAGAGGTGATCGAGGGGCAGCGACGAGAATCCCTCAGCGACGTCGACGCCACCGGTGACCACGGCCAGTTCGGTCGTGTCGAAGTAGTTCGGGGCGGACGCCGCCATCAAGTCGGCGGTCCGCGGCGTGACTTCCGACATCTTGATCATCACCCGGTTGCCCGCGGCAAAGGCTGCCGACGCGGGCAGCACCACCAGATTGAGCGGAAAGTTCCACGGCCCGATGATCCCGACGACCCCCAGAGGTGACGGCTGCACTTCGGCTCGCAGCCCGAACAACCGCGCGGCACGCATCAGTCGCGTCGTCCGCATCCATTGCGGCACATGAGATCTCGTGTGCTCAATCACCGAGATCATGCCGAGGATCTCGGTGAACAGCGTTCCCGCCCGTGGCCGGGTGCCGAAATCAGCGGCCATGGCATCGACGAAGGCATCGGCGTTGTCGAGCACCAACGCCAGCAGCCGGTCGATCCTGTTGCGGCGCACGGCCACACTCGGTGGGCCGTCGGCGATGAACGCCTGCCGTTGGCGCTGCAGCACCGCGCGCATGTCCCGATCGATGGCGACGCTCGCCGCAGTCGTTGTCATCGCGCCACCGTTCTCCAGAAGTGATTGTCTGGACCACCAGAATTGTTTACTGTCGAGCTTACTGTCGGCCATTCGATGGTACGACGACGGTAGCCGGGGTCGGAGAGGTTTGGGTCCAGATGAGCAGAATCGTGGTCGTCGGCGCGGGATCGGGAATCGGTGCGGCCGTAGCGAAGCACTTCCATGACCGGGGCGACCACGTGCTGGCCGTCGACATCCGGGAGCAGCGGACGCCGGCCTCCGAGCACCGACGGTGCGATCTTCGCGACGGGACGGACATCGAGGCACTTCTCGCCGACATCGGTTCGGGCTGGGACATGCTCGCCCATGTCGCGGGCATCCCCGGCACCGCACCGGCCGCCGATGTGCTCAACGTCAACTACCTCGGCATGCGGCTGATGGTGGAGGGCATGCTGCCGTTATTGACGGAGGGCGGATCGATCGTCACGGTGGCGTCGACGGCGGCCCTGGGTTGGGATCAGCGTATCGACATCCTGGACGAACTCCTCGCACTCACCGACAGCGATTCGGTCGCACGGTGGCAGGACAGGCAGGACCCGTCGTATCCCGTCTACAGCACCTCCAAGCAGGCGGCGATCCTGTACACCAAGCGCCTGGCCGGACCCGCGTGGGCCAAGTACGGGGTCCGGGTCAACACCGTGAGCCCGGGCCCCGTCGAGACCCCGATCCTGTCCGACTTCGAGCAGACGATGGGCAAGGAGATCCTCGACATGTGCCGTGCGACCGTAGGCCGGCACGCCAGCGTCGATGACGTCGTGCCCGTGATCGCTTTCCTCGGGTCCCCCGAGGCCCGTTGGATCACCGGCCAGGACATTCACGTCGACGCAGGCTTCCTCGCCTCGATGACTGCCGGGCCCCCTGTCCAGCTCATATAGTTTACTGTAAGATTTACAGTACCGTTCGCAGGACCGACCCGGACCCGGAGATGCTGGAGCAGTCGTGGAGAGCTCAGTGCACAATGTCACGGTCGAGGAAGCAGCTGACCTCGTTCGTGACCCCTACCCCCTGTTCGCCCGGAGGCGGCACGAATTCGGCGTCTTCAAGGGCAGCGTCATGGACTGGTCCAAGACACCCGAGTCGATGCTCCCCGAACATCTCTACGCCGCGGTCTCCTTCGATGCCGTCAATCGCGTCTTCCGTGACAGCAAGGTGTTCAACTCCCACATCTACGACAGCACGATCGGACTGTTCATCGGCCCGACGATCCTGGCCATGGAGGGCAAGAAGCACTGGGAGCACCGCAATCTGGTGTCCGCGGCGTTCAAGACCAGATCGCTGTCGCGCTGGGAACCCGAGATCGTCCGCCCGGTGGTCAACGGATTGATCGACGAGTTCATCGATGTCGGGCACGCCGACCTGGTCAAGCAATTCACGCTCGAATTTCCCACCCGGGTGATCTCGAAGCTGTTGGGATTACCTGAGGAAGACCTCCCCTGGTTCCGCAAGCGCGCCGTCGAGCTGATCAGCTACACCGTGAAGTGGAAGCGGGCGTTCGAGGCGTCCGCGTTGCTGAAAGATTACTTCCTGCAACAAATCGAGCAGCGTAGAAGCAAGCCGACCGAGGACATCATCGGTGATCTGGTGAGCGCCGAGATCGACGGCGAGAAGCTCACCGACGAAGCCATCTACTCTTTCCTACGATTGCTGCTACCGGCCGGCTTGGAGACCACGTACCGATCGTCGGGCAACCTGCTGTTCCTACTGCTCACCCATCCCGAACAGTTCCGCGCGGTGCAGGCAGATCACGACCTCATCGGACCCGCGATCGAGGAAGGACTGCGGTACGAGACCCCGTTGACGACCGTGCAGCGCTACGCCACCGAGGAGACCGAACTCGAGGGCGTCACCATTCCGCAGGGCGCGGTCATCGACGTGTGCATCGGATCGGCCAACCGTGACGAACAGCGTTGGGAACGCTCCGAGGAGTTCGACATTCACCGGAAACGGGTGCCGCACATCTCGTTTGCCGCCGGTGAGCACACCTGTATGGGGCTTCATCTGGCTCGCATGGAGACACGTGTCGCCGTCGAATGCCTGCTGAATCGCCTGACCGATATTCAACTAGTCACCGATGACAACCCATACATTCATGGGCAGCCATTCCGCTCACCCACCGCCGTTCCCGTGACGTTCGCCGCCGCGGGGTGAGCCGTGGGCACCCACGCCAAGCCCGACACCCGCAAGCGGCGGGACCGCGGGTCGATCAGCGCCGACGAAATCCTGGCCGGCGCTTTCGACGTCGCCGCGCAGGTGTCGATCGACAATCTGAGCATGCCGGTGCTGGCCAAGCATCTCGACGTGGGCGTCACGAGTATCTATTGGTACTTCCGGCGTAAGGACGACCTGCTCGACGCCATGACCGATCGCGCGCTGGAGCAGTTCGAGTTCACCGTACCCACCATCGATGCCTCCAATTGGCGGGCATCGCTTCGTGATCACGCCCGGACCATGCGTAAACACTTCCGCGACCATCCGATCCTGTGTGATCTGGTGCTCATTCGCGGTCAGTTCAGTGGGCGCGCGGTACGCGGGGCGTTGCACAAGATCGAACAGCCCGTCACGGCACTGATCGAGGCAGGTCTCGAGCGACACCAGGCCGTCTCGACATACGGTGCGATCTCGGTGCATACGCGTGGGTCTGCGGTGCTGGAGCGCATCCAGGACAAGACCGCGGGCTTTCCCACCCAGCGCTCAACCGGCCAGCGCTACATCGGCTTCGCCGACGACATCGACTACGAGTACATCCTCGAGAGCATTCTCGACCACGCGCAGACGCTCATCGACGCGTCCTGATCAGTGATTTCGGTGCGCCAACGATCGCTCAGCGAGCGTAAGCGCACCGAAATCACTTCGGTCGGGGCACCCGGCATCCGATGGTCTTGGTCTCCAGATACTGCTGAAACCCCTCGATCCCGCACTGCCGCCCGACCCCGCTGCTCTTGTAGCCGCCGAACGGCGCGTCGGCACCGTAGAACATTCCGCCGTTGACTCCGAAAGATCCAGTGCGGATGCGGCGCGCGATGTTCATGCCGCGATCGGTCGACCGTGAGATGACCGCGCCGGCAAGGCCGTACGCACTGTCGTTGGCGATACGGACCGCGTGGTCGTCGTCGTCGAACGGCATCACGATCAGGACGGGACCGAAGACCTCTTCCTGCGCGATCGCTGCGCTGTTGTCGACCCCGACGATCACCGTGGGTTGCACATAATGCCCGCCGGCGAGGTGATCGGGCAGCCCGTCCACCACTCCGCCCCCTGCGGCGATCTCAGCGCCATCGGCCCGTGCCCGCTCGACGGCGGTGAGTACCCGGTCCTTCTGCGCCGCGCTGATCACCGGTCCGACAAGGGTTTCCGGCAGAACCGGATCACCAACCGGCACGCCCTGATATGCGGCGGTGACGGTGGCGACGGCCTCGTCGTAGAGCGACCGGTGCACGAGCATGCGGGTGGTGGCTGCGCACGCCTGCCCCGCATGGACGCATACTCCGATCGCGGCTCCGAGGATCGCCGCGGGGTTGGCGTCGTCGAGCACGATGGCCACCGACTTGCCGCCCAGTTCCAAGAACATCCGCTTCATCGTGTCGGCGCCCTGCCGCATCAGCAGCTTGCCGACGGCCGTCGACCCGGTGAACGAAATCATGTCGACGCGGGGGTCGGTGCCCACCATGGCGGCGACGTCGTTGGACGGGGTCGTGACGATGTTCAGCACGCCCGCCGGAATGTCGGTGTGCTCGGCGACGAGCCTGCCGAGCCGGGTCGCGTTCCACGGTGTGTTCGGATCGGGCTTGAGCAACACCGTATTGCCGGCGGCCAGCGCCGGTCCCAGCTTGTTGAGGATGACCTCGATCGGGAAGTTGGACGGCGTGATCGCCGCGACGACGCCGACCGGCTCCTTGACGACGGTGCGCACGTTGCGCTCACCGAACAATCCGCCGCCGTCCAGCGTGCGCTCCCACTCGAAGTCGTCGATCAGGCCCGCCGGGTAGCGCAGCGATTCGGCGAGCGGCCAATCCAGTTGTGCGGACTGCGTCGTCATCACCGGACACCCGACCTCGGCGATCAATTCCTCGCGGAGCTCTTCCTTCTCGGCCTCGATGGCCGACTGCAGTTGCGCCAGACACCGCTGGCGCAGCGCGCCGTTGGTCGGCCAATCGGTCTCGTCGAAGGCTCGGCGGGCGGCGGCGATGGCGCGATCCATGTCCCCGGCGCCGGCAGCGGCCGTCGCGCCGAGCAGCAGGCCGGTGGCGGGACTGACGTTGTCGAATGTCGCACCGGAGGCCGCCGCGACAAGGTGACCGTCGATGAGCATCCGGGATTCGGCACGCGTGGCGGCCCGAGCGCCCACGTCGACGCTGGTTTCGGTCCGCTCTTCGACATCGCTCACGTGTTACCTCGTACAATCAAGACAATGCTGGACGCTCTACTGTAACTATTACAGTAGGCGAATACAACAACGAGAGAGTCGACTTGATCAAGGTGATGGAGGGCGTTCGGGTCCTCGAGGTTGCACAGTTCACGTTCGTCCCGGCTGCGGGGGCGATACTCGCCGATTGGGGCGCGGACGTCATCAAGGTGGAACATCCCGTGCGCGGGGACACCCAGCGAGGTTTCGTGAACATGGGTGGCTTCCAACTCGACCCGGAGCGGCATCCGCTGATCGAGCATCCCAACCGCGGCAAGCGCAGTGTCGGCATCGACGTGTCCACCCCCGGCGGCCAGGAGGTCCTCTACGAGATCGCCAAAACCGCCGACGTGTTTCTCACCAACTACATGCCTGCCCAGCGCCAGAAGAACAAGTTCGACGTCGAACACATCCGCGCGGTCAACCCGAACATCATCTACGCGCGCGGTAGCGCGTACGGAGACAAGGGCGCCGAACGCGACACCGGTGGATTCGACGGCACCGCGTTCTGGACACGCAGCGGGGTGGGCCATGCGCTGACCCCCGAGGAGATCGGTGGGGCGCTGCCCCAGGGCATCCCGGCGTTCGGCGATTCCATCGGAGGCATGAACATCGCGGGTGGGATCTCGGCGGCACTGTTCCATCGCGAACGCACCGGCGAGGCAGTCGAACTCGACGTGTCCCTGCTGAGCACCGCATGGTGGGCCGCTGGCGCCAGCGTGACGCAGGGTATGGAGACCGGCGAGACGATGCGCTCGCTGATGCCGGGAACCACCGCGTCGGTCAACCCGTTCATGGCCAATTATCTGACGTCGGACGGCGGCACGATCAATCTGTGCATCGTCAGCCCGACGGGATACATCCGGGATGCGTTCGAGCATCTCGGACTGCCCGAGCTCGCGGACGATCCGCGCTTCTGCGACGTCATGCCGCTGATCCAGAATGCCGAGGCGGGGGTGCAACTCATCGCCGAGGCGATCGCCGGCAAGCCGTTCGAATACTGGCGTGAGCACCTCAAGACGATGAAGGGCCAGTGGGCGCCGTTCCAGAGCCTCGTCGACCTCGCCTCTGACGAGCAGGCGATCGCCAACGACATGATCGTCGAGGTGGAAGCCGCTGACGGCGGTGCACCGTTCAAGGTCGTCCGTGGACCCGTGCAGTTCAACCACGAACCGCTCGAGACAACCCGGGCGCCGCAGGCCTCGGAGCACACCGAGATCGTGCTGATGGAACTCGGCATCGA
The DNA here is from genome assembly GCA_964579685.1 of uncultured Mycobacterium sp. GTDB lineage: Bacteria > Actinomycetota > Actinomycetes > Mycobacteriales > Mycobacteriaceae > Mycobacterium. Next base: position 2,483 of record CAZOIX010000079.1, on the reverse strand, counting down.
CTGGGACCGCATCGAGGCGCTCAAGGACTCCGGCGCCATCGCCTGAGTCGCCTTCGCGGGTTAGACGCGCTCGACGCGGACCGGCACGCCCGTCAGCCAGGCCATCCCGGACATCGATTCGACGTCGTCGGGCGCACTCGACGTCAGGCGGTTGACGTTCGCCCCGCCCGCGCGGTTCGCCAGCTGCCAGCCTCCTGTGCCCTTGTGCCCCCAGCCGTGCGGAACGGCGACGACGCCGGCGACGAGGTCCTTCGTCGTGGCGACCGCAACGGTGATCTGGCCGTAGGGCGAGCTGATCTGCACGACGTCACCGTCGGCGATCTGCATCTCGGCAGCGTCATCGACGTGCATCAGCGCGTGGTGTCGGCGTTCGCCGCGCATCAACAACGGCGAGTTGTGCATCCAGGAATTCTCCGAACGCGGCTCTCGCATGCCGATCATCCGTAGCGGGTAGCCCTCGGGATGCCTGGCGTGCGTGAGCTTGGCGACCTCGTCGGCGATATCGGAATGGACCAACCGCACACGCCGCGACAGGTAGGCGACCACGTCGCGCAGCACTCCGGTGCGGATGTGTGGCGACAACACGACACCGTGCGGATGCCGTTCGGTCAATCTCCGCAGCGTCAGCCCACCGCGGCGAAGGCCGAAACGATCACCGCCCTGCGACATTCGGACCAGTGCATCCATCATCAGTCGCGGCGTGAGAGCGGTTCCGAAGGCACCCAGGGCCTTTCGCGCCACGCCGAATACCGCGAACGCCGGGACCTGTCGCCCCAGTCGACACGCGAGGTCGTCGACGATGTCCCATTCGGGGCGGCACTCCCCGACGGGGGCGACCACGGCTTCGGTGGCCTGACGAAACGGCGTCGCCTGAAACGCCTGGAAGGTATAGGGGAAGTCGTCGCGCTCGTACATGGTGGTGACGGGCAGGATGTAGTCACAGCGCGCGGTGGTCTCGGTGACGTAGAAATCGAGTGCCACCGACAGGTCCAGGGTTTCGAACGCCGCCTCGAGTTCATCGCCGTTCGGCACCGAAAGGACCGGATTGCCCGCCGATACGAACATCGCCTTGATCTGGCCATCGCCGGGGGTCGTGATCTCCTTGGCCATCAGTGCGGCCGGCTCGGAACCGATCGCACTGCGAATCCCGCTGACACGTGAGCGTTTCCGCCGTCGCGATCGTCGCATCACGAAGCCCATCATGGTGTTCTGCCACTTCGCGCCCACGGTCTGCATCGAGCTGAAGACCGATCCGCCCGGCGCGTCCAGGTTTCCCGCGACCAGATTGACCGCGTCGATCAGGTAGGTGGTGAGCGTGCCGTAGCGGCCCACACAGGTACCGAGTCGTCCGTAGACCGCGGCGCGCGGCGTATGCACGAGGTCACGGGCCAGCGCCCGTACGCTGGCGGGATCGATGCCGGTCGCCGCCGCCGTCACCTCCGGGGTGAACGGTCGGCTCAGCGATCGCAGCCAATCCACGCCGTCGGCGTCGCGGCTGACCCGCGTCATGTCGACGAGCCGCTCGGAGAACATCACCTGGAGCAGCGACAGCAGCAGGAAGGAATCGGCGTCGGGAACGATACCGAGCCATTCGAATGCGACAGCGGTTTCGGTCCGGCGGGGATCGACCACCACGACACGACCGCCGCGCTTGACGATGTCATGCATGCGGTCTTTGATCCGCGGCGCCGTGAGGAAACTGCCGTGGGAGACGACCGGGTTGGCACCCATCATCACCAACAGGTCGGTGCGCGTCAGATCGGGAATCGGGACCGACGTCGGCACGCCGTAGAGCAACTGGCTCGCGATCAATCTGCTGTTGGTGTCCTGTGACGACGCGGTGAAGTAGTGACCATGACGGCCCAGTCCCTTGATGAACAGCAGCGCCGCGAAGGTGTGCGCGTAACTGAATGCGCCGGGGTTGCCCATGTACCAGCCGACACCGCCGGAACCGTGCCGGCGCAGAACGGCCGACAACCGCGCCGCGATGTCGGACATCGCCTCGTCCCACGTGACCCTTTCGAATCCGTTCGGACCGCGCCGCAGCGGTGTCGTGACGCGGTCGGGGTCGTTCTGCACCTCGGTGAACGCGATGCCCTTCTGGCACGCGAACCCCGCCGACAGCGGATGGTTCTTGTCGGGCCGCAGTGCGACGAGGCGGCCGTCCTCGACGGTCGCGACCATGCCGCACAGCGGCTCACAAATCCGGCAGAACGTGGGCTTGTGCTCAATCACCGGTGCCACGCCGACTACGATACTGTAAGAGTTACAGTTGGGATAGGCTGATGCCCCGACAAGGAAGGCTTCGCACATGACCAACGATGTCGCGATCATCGGCGTCGGGCTGCATCCGTTCGGCCGCTTCGAGGGCAAATCGGCGATGGAGATGGCCGTGGACGCCATCTTCTCCGCGGTCGCCGACGCCGGGGTCGACTGGAAGGACATACAGTCGGACACCGGTGGCAGCTGGACCGTCTCCTATG
>CAZOIX010000078.1:0-9756 GCA_964579685.1 uncultured Mycobacterium sp. | reverse complement strand
AGATCCAGCCGTCGGCATCGCGGTAGGCCAGGTCGCCCGACCAGTACATGCCGTGGCGCATACGTTCGGCGGTCGCGTCGTCGGCGTTGTAATAGCCGGTGAAAAAGCCCTGTCCGTCGGTGTTGACGAGTTCGCCGATCGCCTCCTCGGCGTTGATCAGCGCACCATCGGCATCGAACTCGGCCGGTGGGCACTCGGTGACGGTATCGGCGTTGTAGATGGCCACACCCGGAAACCCTTTGCCCAGTGAACCTTTCGGCGTGCCCTCTTCGCGGGTGATGATGACGGCGTTCTCGGTGGAACCGAAGCCGTCCATCACCTGGCAGCCGAACCGCCGCGAGAAGTCCTCGATGTCGCGGTCGGAGGCCTCGTTGCCGAAGGCGACCCGCAGCGTGTTGTCGGCGTCGTCGTCGGCCTCCGGGGTGGCGAGCACGTAGGCCAGCGGCTTGCCGACGTAGTTCATGTACGTGGCGCCGTAACGTCGGATGTCGTCGACGAAGTTCGACGCCGAGAACTTCGCGGGCGCCATCGCCGCACCCCGTGCGACCGCCACACCCCAGCCCGCGACCAACGCGTTGGAATGGAACAGCGGCATCGACATGTAGCAGGTGTCGTCCTCGGTGACCTCGAACTTCTCGACCAGCGCCTGACCCGACATCAGCACCATGAAATGCGACACCCGCACCGGCTTCGGGTTGCCGCTGGTGCCCGAGGTGAAGATCAGCATGTAGGTGTCCATCGGGTCGACCTCGCGAAACGGCGTCAATTCACCCGCCGAGGAGACCATCCGCGTCCAGTCGTCGCTCGAGGTGTCCAGGATATGGACGCCGTCGAGGTCGAGACCGTCGAGCAGCGGCCGATGCTCGGCATCGGTCACCACGATCTGACAGTCGGCGCGCCGGATGTCGGCGGCCAGCGCGTCGCCCCTGCGCGTCGAGTTGATCCCGCACAGCACGTAACCGCCGAGGCCCGCGGCCGCCATCTGGTTGAGGAATTCCGGGGTGTTGCCCATCAGCACGCCCACGTGCAACGGGCGGTCGCGGTCGGCGAGTGCCAGCAGCGCCGAGGCCCGCGCCGCCGCGTCGCGCAGGTGCTCACGCCACGTCCAGGTGCCGTCGCCGTACTTGACTGCGACGGTGTCCGACGTGGCGCGCTCGCGCAGCAATTGCTGGATGGTCTCGCTGGGCATGCAGGTAGTTTTAGCATCCCCCCATGCGGATCATTGACGCCGACGGCCATGTGGCCGAGGGAGCTTCGCTGGCAGTGGAGGCGATGCAGCGCTGGCCCGACCTCGTCGTGCCCAGAAAAGACGGACGAGCGCTCGTCATCGAGGGGCGCAACTATCCCGAGGCCGACGGTCCCGGTGCCGGTTGTCCCCGTGAACACGGCCTGTCGACGGCTCCGGGCATCGACTACTCGTCACCGGCCGGGGTGCTTTCCGACGCCGAGCGCGACCACATCGACACGATGGTGCTCTATCCCAGCCTGGGGCTGTGCGTGCCGACGCTGGAGGATCCGGACTTCGCGGCGGGCTTCGCCCGGCTCTACAACCGGTGGATCGCCGACTACTGCCGTCCGACGGGCGGCCGGCTGCGGGGCGTTGCGGTGACCCCGATCGAGCACGGCGCCGTGGCGATCGACGTCATGCGCGAGGCCAGAGAGCTCGGACTCGTCGCCACCCACATCCCGCCCGCGTTGAAGACGCGCAACCTCGACCATCCCGATCTGGACCCGTTCTACGCCGCGGCCGTCGACCTCGACATGCCGCTCGGCGTCCACGGGGCCCCCGGCATGCACCTGCCGAAGGTGGGCGTCGACCGGTTCACCAACTACATCCAGGTGCACTGTGTCAGCTTTCCGTTCGACCAGATGACCGCCATGACCGCACTCATCTCCGGGGGCGTGTTCGACAGGCATCCCGGCCTACGGGTCGCCTTCCTGGAGGCGGGCGTCGGATGGGTGCCGTTCTTCATCGACCGGCTGCATGAACATTTCGAGAAGCGTGGCGACTGGATCGAAGGTGGCTGGCAGCGTGATCCAGCGGAGTATCTGCGGGCGGGCAACATCTGGACGACCTGTGAACCCGAGGAGCCGATCCTGCCCGGTGTCATCGACGTGCTCGGCGACGACTTCATCATGTTCGCCAGCGACTATCCCCATTGGGACGGCGAATGGCCACACAGCACAGAGCATTTGAGGAGTCGGCCGGACATCGGTGAGGATTCGCGCGCCAAGATCGGCGGGCGCAACGCCCAGCGGTTCTACTCACTGAACTGATCACGCCGAACTCAGACTTCTGCAGGAAAGACATCCCAGGGGCGTATTGGTCAAGCGGCGATCGTGTGGCGGTGTGCCCAGGCTTTGTCCTCGTCGTAGGGGGTGCGGTGGCGTAGGCAGCCGTGGAGGATGCCGATGAGGCGGTTGCCAAGCGCCCGTAGCGCTTGGTGGTGGGTGTCGCCAGCTGCGCGGCGGTGGTTGTAGAACTGACGGGCACCGGGGCTAGTGTTCGTTGCGCAGAAGGCCCACTGGTCGATCGCGTCGAAGAGGCGCCGGTTGCGGACGTGGCGGGCCAGTACGGTGCGCTTTCGTCCCGACGCGATGGTCACCGGTGATGTTCCGGCGTAGTTCTTGCGACACTTGGCAGTGGTGTATCGGTTCGGGGCGTCCCCGAACTCACCGAGCACCCGGGCGCCGAGAATGACACCAAGTCCTGGCAGGGAGCGGTAGATGTCGGCGTCCGGGTGCGTTTCAAAATGGTCGGCCAATTCGGTTTCGAGTGTGGCGATCTGGGTGTTGAGTTCGGCGATGACGTGCACCGCTGCGGTGGTGGTAGCACCGAACGCGGCGGCCAGCCGTTCGGATGGCACGAGATGTTCAGCACGAAGCGCAGCCTGAATGGCGCGGGCCCTGGATTCGATGTTGCGTTGTCGCCCAGCAGCTTTGAGCGCTGCACTGATCTTGGACAAGCCCAGCCGGGCACCTTGGTCGGGAGTGGGCGCCCGGCCCAGAACTGCCAGCGCGTCACGGTCGGACAAACCATCAAAGGCCTCCAACGCCGCTGGGTAGTACTCGCGCAATGCCGAGCGCAACAGGTTGGTGTGGCGGGTACGCGCCCAGATCAGACTCTGATGCGAGCGGGCGAGCACCTTGATCGCTTCGGCGTGGGGGCTGTCCCCAGCGATCTGACGGTGATTGTGCCGGTCGGTGCGCACCAGGTCGGCGAGCATTTTGGCGTCCCCAGCATCGGATTTGGCACCGGAGACGTGGTGACGGTCGCGGTAGCGAGCCGCGGCCATCGGGTTGATGGCCCACACCAGATAGCCAGCGGCGGCCAGCGCGCTCACCCACAAGCCCCGATCGGTTTCGATTCCGACGAACACCTGCGCGGGGTCGTCGACATGCTCGGCGACCATCTCGTGGAACGCCCGGATGCCGGCCAAGCCTTCGGGTAATCGTTTGGACGCCAGCCGTCTGCCAGCCTCATTCATGACGTGTACATCGTGATGGTCTTCGGCCCAGTCATCGCCGACGAAGATCATCGATACCACCTCCCTGCGGTCGTCGAACCCATCCGTTCGAGCCCGAGGACACCAGGCCGCGGACTAATGGATCAGTGCTCGCGGGTGGCACGACATCCCATCAGCGCTTCAAGTGACCTCACCAACCGGCCGGGGCACAATCTTTCAATAGGAGTTGACGATCACTCCGGTGCGAGTAACGGTGCTCACCGGCCAGCGGCTCGAAGAACAGCGTCACGCTCCCAACACCTCCTAGCGGCCAACGCCACGCTGTTCGCCCCCCATTAGTGCGAGTAACGGCCTGCAAAACTCGGATTTCGCTATTTTTGCTAAGATACGAAAACTGGCCGCCGGGGCGTGATGGGGTGAGCACATGGCTGACGTGGGGTGGACACCACTCCCGGTGCCCTGGGCCGTTGGCCGTGTCGACCGGATCCCCAAGCAGCGCTATTACGACCCCGACTTCTATGCCCTGGAGACGGAACTGTTCTGGCCGCGCGTGTGGCAGATGGCGTGCCGGCTCGAGGAGATTCCCGCGCCCGGCGATTTCGTCGAGTACGAGATTCTCGACCAGTCGATCATCGTCGTCCGCGTGGACGACTCGACCGTGCGCGCCTACCACAACTCCTGCCGCCACCGCGGCATGAAGCTGGTCGAGGGCAGTGGGTCGCGGCGCACCTTCGTCTGCCCATTCCACGGCTGGTGCTGGGGGCTCGATGGCAAGAACACCTTCGTGCTGCGCTCCGAGATGTTCGACGACGCCAATCTCGATGCCGACGACCTCGAGCTGGCACCTGTTCGGTGCGAGCTGTGGGGTGGCTGCGCGTGGATCATTCTCGACGACGACGCCCCGCCCCTGCGCGACTTCATCGAGCCGTTCGCCTCCCGGCACGACGAGTTCAGGGTGGCGGCACTGCGCACCGAATGGTGGAAGTCGTGCCTGCTACCGGTGAACTGGAAGCTGGCCACGGCGGCCTTCATGGAGGGCTATCACGTGCCGCAGACCCATCCGCAGCTGCTGCCGTCGGCGTACCGCCCGGATTCGTCGACGGTGCACCCGGTGGTGCAGGCGAGCCTGTACTTCATGCGCACGCTCGGGTCCGGTATGGGCGGGATGACCCACGAGAACGACATTCGGATCGCCGAAGGGCTGCAACACATGTCGCTCCCCGACGATCCCGCCGCGGCGATGGCGGCGTGGCGCGCCGCGGTCAACGATGCGGTCACACAGTGGCACAGGGCCCGCGACTGCGACTTCCCCGACCTGAACGACCTGGACCGTCGCCGCGTGATCGATGCGATCGGGTTCTGCTTTCCGCACTACTTCATCCTGCCGCAGTACAGCAGCGCCTCGTCGTATCGGATTCGGCCGCTGGGTCCAGAGCAGACCCTCTTCGAGGTCTGGTCGCTGACCCGCTATCCGAATGACCGGTCACCGGGAAGGCCCACCGCGCCCGACCCGCTGGCCCCCGATGATCCGAGCTGGCCGATGATTCCCGCCCAGGACTTCTCCAACCTACCGAAGCAACAGAAAGGATTGCACGCCAAGGGATTCGAATACATGCGGTTGTCGGATCAGATCGAGGGGTTGATCTCCAACTTCGAGCGTGTCATCGACGGCTTCCTCGCCGGTCTCCCGTACGAGCGGTTGGTGCCCGCGATCCAGCGCACCAACACCACCATCGACGTGCCCGTCGCCGAGCTCGGGCTCTCGGAGAAGGTCCCCACATGGTGAAGTGGGATGCGTCCGTCGATCTTCTGATAGCGGGGAGCGGCGGTGGCGGGATGGTCGCCGCCCTGGCCGCGCTCGACGCGGGCATCGAACCGCTGGTGGTGGAGAAGCAGGGCCTGGTCGGCGGGTCGACGGGAATGTCGGGCGGCATGGTGTGGCTGCCGAACAACCCGTTGATGCGCGCCGACGGAATCCCCGACACCCACGAGGACGGCCTGGCCTACTTCGACGATGTGGTCGGCGATATCGGCGAAGCGTCGTCGCCTGCACGCCGTGAGACCTTCCTGACCGCGGGCAACGAGATGATCAATCTGCTTGTCCACAAAGGTGTTCGCCTCGTGCGGTGTCCGGGCTGGAGCGACTACTACCCCAACCACAAGGGCGGTAACGCGGCAGGCCGGTCGGTCGAGGGCGTTCCCTACGACGCTGCGGCGCTCGGCGATTGGAGCGACAAGGTACAGCCGTCCATGGGTAAGAACTACGGCTTCGTGATCATGACCAACGAGTTGCGTGCGGTGCAGTACTTCAACCGTTCGCCCCGCGCATTCGCGGTGGCCATGCGCGTGTTCCTGCGCACCAGGGCGGCCCGGCTGCGGCACCGCGAGATCCTCACCAACGGAGCGTCGTTCATCGGGCAGATCCTGCGGGTCATGATGGTTATCCGTAAGGACCCGCCCATCTGGATCAACACGGCCATGGATGATCTCATCGTCGAGGACGGCAAGGTGGTCGGCGCCCGGGTCACCAAAGACGGTGCGCCGATGAACATCGAAGCCCGTAAAGGCGTGCTGCTGGCCGCAGGTGGGTTCAGCCGCAACGCCGATATGCGCCGCCGCTTCAGCGGCGACCAGCCCAACGAGGGCAAATGGTCGATCGCCAACGCCGGCGACACCGGCGAGGTGTTGCAGACCGCGATGGCGCTCGGCGCGAAGACCGACCTGCTGGACGAAGCCTGGTGGTTACCGATGGTGTTCATCCAGGATCCCGGCGCCGCGTCACTCGGATCCGGACGCCAGCGTCCGGGCGCCATCTACGTCGACGGCAGCGGTAAGCGCTTCTGCAACGAGTCGAACTCCTACGTCGAGGTCGGTAAGGCGATGTATGCGAACAAGGCGGTGCCGTGCTGGCAGGTCTTCGACGAGGGCTATGTCCGCCGCTACGTGTCGGGGGCGAATCCGCTGAGGAAGCGCAGCATTCCGGAGGCGCTGATCGAGCAGGGCGCGATCATACGTGCCGCCACGGTCGCCGAGCTGGCCCGCCAGATCGATGTGCCCGCAGACGCTTTGGAACACACGGTCACTCGGTTCAACGAGTTCGCCGCCAGGGGCCAGGACCCCGATTTCGGGCGTGGGCAGTCGGCGTACAACATCTGCCTCGGCGATCCGGGCTACCAGCCCAACGCCGCCATCGGGCCACTCGACGCCGCGCCGTACTACGCGACGCGGGTGTTCCCGGCCGACGTCGGCACCTGCGGGGGACTGATCACCAACGAGCACGCCCAGGTGCTGAACGAACACGACGAGGCCATCGAAGGACTGTACGCGACGGGCAACATCACCGCGACGGTGATGGGCCGCAACTATCTGGGCGCGGGCGGCAGCATCGCCAACACGATGATCTTCGGTTACGTCGCCGCCCGCCACGCCGCGGGCGTGTAGGTTTCGACTCGCGAGCAGACGCAAACCTGCCTAGTTCGCGCGGAAAATAGGCAGCTTTACGTCTGCTCGCGAGGAGAGGGTTCGTCACGCTCGATGAAATCCCTTGGCTTCTTGCCGGACTCAATCAACAGACGCCGTCGCTCCTGAACGTCGCTGGCGGCGCCGACCATATTCGTGAGGATGTGGCTGACCTGAAGGTGCACACGCATACCCATCAGCTCATACGCCCGTTTGACGTTGTTCTTCACCGCCATCGACGTGGTCAAGGGAATTTCGCCGATCCTTCGGGCCATCTCCTCGACGGTGTCCTCGAGCTGATCGCGGGGCACCACCTTGTTGAGCAGTCCCCACTCCAACGCCTCCTGCGCCGAAAGCGTGGGCGCCAGCAGAAGCCAGTCCATCGTGCGATGCCAGTTCATCAGCAGCCAGGGCTCGATCATGGTGTGACCGCCCGGCTCGCCGAGACTCTGCGCCAGCGGCATCTGGAAGTAGGCATCCTCGGAGGCGACGCAGAAGTCGGTGAGCAGGCCGAGATAGATCCCGCCGCCCATGCAGTACCCATGAATCTGCGAGATCGTGGGCTTCGGGAACTCCCACAAATACAGCGTGGGCCACAGGAACAGGTCGGCGGTGCCCTTGTAGAGATCCTCGAACGTGTCCCCGAAATCCGGGTAGGGGTTCTCGTCGGGACCCCACCGCGCGACGTGCCCGCCGCAGAAGCCCTTGCCGTTGGCCTTCAGGATGACGACCTTGATCTGCTTGTCGCGGTCGGCCTCGCGCAGGCACGCATCGACCTCCTGCACGAGTTGGGCGTCCTTGGTGTTGGCCTTCTCGGGCCGGTTGAGGATGATCCGCGCGATCGGCGGTTCGCGCTCGTAGATGACCGCTTCCAGCGTCGTGTCCGCCATGCTCACGCCTCCTAGAGAATCGCGCCGCTGTCCTTGGCCGCCGAGATGTCGTCCCAGTCGAGATCGAGCTCCAGCAGGACTTCCTCGGTGTGCTGTCCATGTTCGGGTGCCCGCGCGGCCGCAGGCGGCGTTTCGTTGAATTGCACTGGTGCAGCGACGATCTGGTAGGTATTGCCCTCGTCGTCGACATTGGGTATCACGTAACCGTTCGGTCCGACCTGCGGATCGTTGAGCGTTTCCTTCGGCGTCGCCAGCGCGGCCCACACACCTGGCTCATCGGCGAGTACCTTGCGCCAGTGATCGAGGTCCTCACTGGCCAGGCGCGCACCGACGAGCGCGCACGCCTCCGCGGCGTTGGCGATCAGATTGCTCGACGGGACGAATCGCTCGTCGGTGGCGAGCTCCGGCAGCCCGATGCGCTCGCAGAAGCCCGCCCAGAACCGGTCGGGCTGCAGGAACACCATCTGGAGCCACCGGCCATCCCGCGTCTTGTATCGATTGACGAGGGGATTGATCGCCAGTCCGGGTGGTGCACCGGGGATGCCGTCGATGTCGAAGAGGTCGGCGACCGATATCGAGGGGGCGATTGTCCACATCGCCTGCGCGAGCAACGACGAGTCGACGATGCTCGGTTCTCCCGTGCGTTCGCGATGGAACAGCGCGGCGCAGACGCCACCCGCGAGGGTGATGCCGCCCTGCAGGTCACCGAATCCCGGCCCCTGTACCGCGGGCGTGTCGGTGCCGAACGGGGTCATCGTGTACGACACCCCGCCGCGCGAAAGATATGTGGCCGCGTCGAATCCGCCCTTGTCGCGATCCGGTCCACGCACACCGGTGCCGGTGCCGCGCGCGATGATGATGTTCGGATTGAACGAGCGAATGTCGTCGACCGTGAGCCGGGCGCGCTCCAGCGGTGCGGGAAGCCAATTGGTCAGGAACACGTCGGCGGTGGCGAGCAGTCGGCCGAAGTACTCGCGGCCGGTCTCGGACTTGATGTCGACGGCGATGCTGCGTTTGCCCCGGTTGCCGATCTCGAGGATGAAGTCGATGTGCGCCCTGGCGTTCTCCTTCGTGAAACCACCGATGACCAGTGCCCGGCCCGGATCGCCTGCCTTGACGTCCTCCACCTTGATGACGTCGGCGCCCCAGTCCGCGAGCGCCGCACCGGCGGAGGGCACGTATGTCCACGACGCCAGCTCGACGACACGTACCCCGTGCAGAACTCCCGTCATCGCAACCCCTTCCCGACTTCCTCGAGATACTTCTCGGGCGCTCCGAGAAATCCGCTCCAGCCCAACAGTCGCTTCAGATACAGATGCGCGTCGTGCTCCCACGTGAAGCCGATTCCACCGAACACCTGGATCGCGGTATCGCCGACCTTGGTCAGCCGGCCCGCGAATGCCTTGGCGCGCAGGGCAGCCAGGTGCCGCTCGGCGGGTTCTGCCGCGTCGGCTGCCCACAATGCGTGCAGTACTCCGCTGCGCGCCATTTCCACCGCTTCGTACATGTCGACGCATAGATGCTGGACAGCCTGGAAACTTCCGATCGGCTGACCGAACTGTTGTCGCACTTTGGCGTATTCGACCGCGAGACCCAGCACGGTCGTGGCGGCACCGAGTGCGTCGGCGGCGTAACCGATCACCACATCGTCGATGACCGCGCTGCGCACGTCCTCCGACGCCGACGCGAGCCGTTGCGCGGGCACGTCGTCGAACGTGACGTCCGAGCGCTTGCGCGTCGGGTCGACGTGCGCGCACGCGGTCATGGTCATGTTCGCCGTCCTTTCCACGGCGTACACACCTGTGCCGTCGGGTTCGTCGGCGAACACCAGGATCACGTCGGCGGCGCCTGCATCGGGAAGACCGGCGACGGTGCCGCGCAGTGCCGCGCCGTCAATCGCCAGAGGCCGCGGACCGGACAGGGGTCCGACGGTGGCGACG